>DVHZ01000162.1 GCA_018711685.1 Candidatus Excrementavichristensenella intestinipullorum
GGCTTCGCCCCCCCGGCCCCCCATATCCCCGCTCGAGCCGGCATATCCTTTAAACCCCTCAGCCCGTCCGGCCCGTCTTTTCCGCCAGCAGGCGCACGTTGCCCTGGATGCGCTGGTCCTGGGGGTCCAGGGCTTGAGCGGCCACCGCGTCCTGATAGGCCTGCTCCACCAGGCCCAGGTGATAGCGGGCCACCGAGCGCAGGTCGTAGGGCAGCGAGCCCCAGGGCTTTTCCTCGCACACATAGCTGGTGGGCCGTTGGGTGATGGCCAACGCCCGGTCGATGGCGAAGCACACCCCGGCCCAGTCCTTCAGGCTGTACAGCAGATGGCCCAGTTCCACCCAGGGCTCCCGCAGGTAGGGCGCTTCGGCGGCGGCCCGCAGGAGCCAGACCAGGGCTTGAGCCTTGTCCTCCAGGGCCACGTAATCCCGGGCGATATAGCGCATGGAAGCGCACCGCTCGTCGGCCCACCGGGCGCTCTTCAGGGTCAAATGCCGCTGGAGCTGGGCGATGGATTTGCGCCACATGCCGTGAAACATGTATTCCCGCCCCAAGTAGTGGGCGCTGCGGTCGTTTTCCGGTTCCTCCGCCACCGCCAGTTCCAGCAGGGGCAGGTATTGGCTCCGGGATTTTTGGGGGTCCGCCCGGTGATCCAACTGCACGCCCGGCAGGGTGATGATCTTTTCCCGCTGGGGCCCCTGATACCTGAGCACCTCGTGAACCGGTCCTACCCAGCGAAAGCCGCCGTTGCGGTGGATTTTCTCCGGATAAAACACCACGCCCTCCCGCCCGTCGGGCTGGAAGGACCAGGTATAGCGGTAGCGGCCCTGGGTGGCGTCCGGCGTCCAGGCCCTTTCCAGGGCGGCCCGCCAGCCGGGATGAAAGGCCTCGTCCAGGTCGGTACACACGCACACGTCGGCGTCGGCGGGGATGAGCGCCATGGAGCGGTTGCGGGCGGTATCAAACCGCCAGGGCTGTATGATCTCCTGCTCCACCACCGCTCCCCGGCGGCGCAGTTTTTCCACCGTGTCGTCCTGGGAGCCCGTATCCAGCACCACCACCTGGTCGGCCTCCTCCATGGAGTCCATCCACCGGTCCACAAACTGGCTTTCATCTTTACAGATGCCGTAGACCACGACTTTCATTCCATTCCCCCTCCTTGCGGTGGTCATGGAGGGGACGGCCGGTTTGCCGTCCCCTCCGCAATTCTTTAATCCAGCTTGTGTATGGTGATGGCGGCTTCGGTTAGGGTTACGTTGTCCTCGGTGCTGTTCAGGGTAATGGTGGGGGAACCGGTGGCCGCCACCAATACCGTGGCCGCCAGGGTGGCCAGGTTGTTGGTACTGGCGATGGTGGCCGACTTCTCGCTGCCGGGGATCGGCGTCGAGTTGTTTTCCAGTTCCACGCCCACGGTGCCGTTGCTGCTGCTGTTGGTGGCGATCACCGAGTAGGAGATCTTGTAGGTGCCGTCCTCGGTGAGCACAAAGTCGGCGGTTGAGGCCGTATGGGTGATGGCCGAGCCCTCTTCCACCTGGTTGGTATCAAACGTGGCGTCGTCCCCCGTAGTGGACAGGGTTTGGGAACCGGTATTGGTGGCGTACAGCGCGTTTAGGGGGACCGCCGGGCCGGTAGGGCCGGTGGGACCGGTATCACCTGTCGCGCCCGTCGCGCCTGCCGCGCCGGCGGGACCGGTAGGGCCGGTAGGACCGGTATCGCCTGTCAGGCCGGTGGTGCCCGCCGCGCCGGTGGGACCCGTGGGGCCGGTAGGACCGGTATCCCCCGTCAGGCCGGTAGTGCCAGCCGCGCCGGTGGGACCCGTAGGACCGGTGGGGCCGGTAGGACCAGTATCCCCCGTTGCACCGGTAACGCCAGCCGCACCCTCAGGGCCGGTGGGACCGGTGGGCCCAGTGGGGCCCGTATCCCCCGTGGCACCGGTAGCCCCCGCCACGCCTTCAGGACCGGTAGGACCGGTGGGACCCGTAGCACCTTCGGGGCCGGTAGCGCCGGTAGGACCGGTAGCTCCGGCAGCGCCTGCCGCGCCGGTGGCACCAGTGGGTCCGGTAGGACCGGTGGGACCTGTAGCGCCCGTGGGCCCGGTAACAGTCACCAAGTCGAAATCTGTGGAGGTTCCCGGCGTGCCCGCAGGGTTGGACCGGTTCGCCCGATACAGCGCACCGTTATAGTATACAAACGCGCCCTCGTCATAATCGGTGCCTTGCACAAATTCGCTGGTGGTATTTAGGCCATCGCCGGTAGGGCCGGTAGGACCGGTGGGACCGGTGGGACCGGTAGGCCCGGTGGGCCCAGTGGGACCGATTGCCCCCGCCGCGCCAGAAGCGCCGGTGGGGCCCGTGGCGCCGGTAGCGCCCGTCGCGCCGGTGGCGCCGGTGGGACCGGTGGGACCCATTGCGCCGGTAGCGCCGGTAGCGCCCGTCGCACCGGTGGCGCCGGTGGGACCGATGGGACCCATCGCCCCTGTGGCGCCCGTCGCACCGGTAGCGCCGGTGGGGCCCGTGGGGCCTTGAGCGCCGATGGGACCTTGGGCGCCTACGGGGCCCTGAGCGCCGGTAGCGCCGGTGGGACCCGTGGGGCCCGTAGGTCCGGTGGGGCCGCCCGCAGGGCCCGTGGGTCCCGTGGGACCCATCGGACCGGGGGTCCCGCATCCATAGACAGGATAGCAGCCTCCCGTGTAGCAGCCGCCGCCGCAGCGGTTCAGCGAGGACAGCAGCCCGTAGTTGCGCCCTGAGTTGCAATTGCATTGGCTCATGGTCATTCCTCCAAATAGGTGATCCGGCGAAACAGCATCCGCCGGAGCATACTATTCGTTGGCTGAGTCCTGGGTGATTCCACGGCCTTCTGTGCGCCCATAAGCGCTGTTCTGCCTTAGAAGTGTGCTTTTTAGTGTCTGCCGTCCGTTTGCGCCAAAGCGCTAACGCTAGGGGCCCCATCGCCTTTGCTTCTGCCGAAGCCCCGCCGCTGGCTGCGGCGGGGCTTCGGACGCCTGGGAAACGGGGACTGGGATAAGGGGATGCGCGGCTATCCATAAATCTGCCGGGTTGGACGGCTGACTCGGCCCGGGGGCGCTGCCCCTGTCTCCCGTTTCTCAGGCTGCTGGGTTAAAATGCCGGATCACCGACTCTAAAGCCGCCCCAAACGTGCGCTGCGGTATCGCTTTTTCCGCAACCAGTACCCGCTGCGCCACCACTTGCCCCTCTACGATCACTTGCGCCCGGCCTACCGGAAGGCCCGCCGCCACCGGGGCGGTCAGGTTGGTCTGCGTCTCTACGATCAGCTCTGCCTGCTCTCCCGCCCCTACCGGAGCCCGCAGCCTCGTGGGCGCAACGGCCCATACCGCCCCCTCCATGCCCCCGGTCACCGGAACCTGTCCCGTCCGCTGCCCCGCGCATAAAAAATTCTCCATGGCGTAGTTCCCAAAGCCCCAGTCCATCAGCGCCGCCGCGTCCTGGAACCAGCCGCCGCAGTTGAGCAGCACCCCCAACAGCTCCATGTCCTCCCGCTGTGCGGAAAAGATCAGGCAACGTCCGGCTTTTTGGGTGAACCCGGTCTTGACGCCGGTGGTTCCCGGATAGGTGGAAAGCAGTTTATTCTTGTTGGTTAACACCCGGTCGTAAGGGCTGTCCCGCCAGGGCAGCGTGGCCTGTTGGGTGGCCACCAGCCGCCGGAAGGCGGGGAAATCCATGGCCTCGTTGGCGATGAGAGCCATGGCCCGTGCGCTGGCTCCGTGGCCCTCGGCGTCCAAGCCGTTAGGCGTAACGAAATGAGCCTGAGCGCCCAGCTCCGCCGCCCGCCGGTTCATCAGCAGGGCGAAGTCCTCCACCGTCCCCGATATGTGCTCCGCCAGCGCCACCGCCGCGTCGTTGCCCGAGCGCAGCATCAGCCCCAGCAGCATCTGCTCCACCGTGAGCTGCTCCCCCACCCCCAGGTACAGCGAGGTGCCCGGTACCCCGCTGGCCCTGGCGCTGGCGGTGACCACTTCGTCCAAAGAACAGTTTTCCAGGGTCAGCAGCGCGGTCATCACCTTGGTGGTGCTGGCCATGGGCAGCATCCGATCCGGGTCCTGCGCCCACAGCACCCGCCCGCTCTCCCGCTCGATTAAAATTCCCCCCAGCGCCTCCACCTGGGGCGCGGGGGCTATGCCTGCCTGAGCCGCTTCCGCCTGTTCCGCCTGCGCTCCCGCCGCCCCTGTCCCCCGGGCCGCCAGGGGCCAGCACAGGCATATTCCCACCGCCAGCGCCAACCAAACACGCATGGACGCGCCCCCTTCCGGTTCCACGTCCATGCTTATGTTCTCTCCTATTGAATTATTCCCCCGCCGCTTTTCCGGTCAGCTCCCTCAGCACCTGGATCAGCGTCAGCTTGCCCTGCCGGGAGACCGCCGCCCCCACGCAGCCGGGGCATCCCTCCTGACAGGGGCAACTCTCCAGGGCGGCCAGCGCCTCCTCAAACAGCAGCATATCCATCTCGTACACCCGGTCCGACAGGCCCAGGCCGCCGGGGGTGCCGTCGTTCAGGTACAAGGTGGGCAGTTGGGTAAAGGGGTCCCGCACCCGGTAGGACACCTGGATATCCCCCGGCGCGCACATCAGGTAGGCGGGGGCGATATGCCGCACCAGGTAGCTCAGCCCCACCATGGCGCTTTGCAGCGGCTCCTTGCCGTAACGCTGCTCCAGGCCCTGGGGCAGTGTCCACCAACAGGCGCTGGTCTGCATTTCCAGCTCCGGAAGGGTGACCCGGCCCCAGCCCAGGTTCTCCTGGGTGTCCAGCTTCATCTTTTTGAACATGGTCACCATGGTGCTCACCAGCACGTCCCCCCGGTGCTTGACCATGGCGCCCAAGGGCTGTTCCTGGCTGTCGTAGAGCACTTTCAGGTTGGTGACCAGGTTGGCGTCGGTGTAGTAGTCCACGTCCACCGCCCGCACGTAGGCCTTTTTGTTGTCGAAGTCCAGCCGCTCCACCTGGTACTGCTTGCCCTCGTTCATGTAGATGGCGTGCTGGTGCAGCAGCATGGGCACGGTGAACCGGTCCATCTCCCCGATGACCCGGGGCCTGGCGGGCTGGGTGACGTCCACGATGACGAAGTTCTGGTCCGCCGCCGAGCGCAGGCTGATGCCCGCCTGGGGGAACTCCTCGGCCATCCAGTAATACCGCCCCGCCACCTCCCGCAGGATCTGCTCCTGGGCCAGGTATTCCAGCAGTTCCCCGGTGGATTCGTTCTGGGCGAAGCGCTCCTCCTTGTCGAAGGGCAGTTCGTAGGCGGCACACTTCAGGTGGTTGAGCAGGATGTACAGATTGTCCGGGTTCACGTAGGCACGCTCCGGGCTGCGGCCGAAAAAGAAACCCGGGTGGGCCATCATGTATTGGTCCAAAGGGCTGGAGGTAGCCACCAGGACGGTTAGCGATTCGGCGCTGCGCCGGCCCGCCCGGCCCGCCTGCTGCCAGGTGCTGGCGATGGTGCCCGGATACCCGCACAGCACGCAGGCGTCCAGCTGGCCGATGTCGATGCCCAGCTCCAGGGCATTGGTGGACACCACGCAGTCCACCTCTCCCGCCCGCAGCGCCCGCTCAATGGCCCGGCGCTGGGTGGGCAGGTATCCGCCCCGGTAGCCCCGCACCCGGCCGCCGTCCCCAGGCGGCTCTCCCAGCTGGTCCTTCAGCCGCCGCACCAGCACCTCCAAGATCACCCGGGCCCGGGTGAAGGCGATGCACTGGATGCCGTTGGCCAGCAAGTCCCCCACCACCGCCAGGGTCTGGGGCACCGCGCCCTTGCGGATGCCCAGCTGGCGGTTGACCACCGGCGGGTTTAGGAAGATCACGTGCTTTACCCCGGCGGGCGCGCCGTTGTCGTCCACCAGGGCGGCATCCTGGCCGATGAGGGCCTGGGCCAGCTCCCGGGGATTGGCGATGGTGGCCGAGCAGCAGATGAACTGAGGATGTGCGCCGTAAAAGGCGCAGATGCGCTTGAGCCTGCGGATCACGTTGGCCAGATTGGAGCCGAACACGCCGCGATAGGCGTGGATTTCGTCGATGACCACGTATTTCAGGTTTTCAAACAGCTTCACCCACTTGGTGTGGTGGGGCAGTATGCCGCTGTGGAGCATGTCCGGGTTGGTCACCACCACCTGGCCCGCCTGGCGAATGGCGGTGCGGGCGGCCTGGGGGGTATCCCCGTCATAGGTAAAGGCCTTCACCGGCGCGCCCACCGCCTCGATGAGCTGGTGCAGCTCCGCCGCCTGGTCGCTGGACAGCGCCTTGGTGGGGAACAGGTACAGGGCGCGGGTCTCCGGGTTCTCCAGGACGGCCTGGAGAACCGGCAGGTTATAGCACAGCGTCTTGCCGGAGGCCGTAGGCGTCACCACCACCAGGTTTTCGCCCTGGCGCGCCTTGTCCAGGGCCTGGCGCTGGTGGCTGTACAGCTGATGCACGCCCCGGGCGCCCAGCGCCTTGACGATGGCCGGGTCCAGCCAGTCGGGAAAGGGCGCGTAGCGGGCGGGGCGGGCGGGCAGGTCCCGCCAGCAGGCCACTTGGGCCATAAAGGCCTCGTCCCGCCGCAAGGCCTCCACGTACTGTTTCAGGTTCACGTCCACCCCTCCTTATTCCGCCCCTTTCCCCGGGCCCTGGGGGCCGCTTCAGGGGGGGCGGCTGGGCTGCCTCCCCGGAAAGCGCGTCTGCCAGCCTTCCGCCCCGCCCGGTCCAGCTACGTCAAGTCCAGCAGCACCGGCCTTCCCGCCGCCAGGGAGGGGGCGATCTGAATGAGGCGCTGGTTTCGGGAGCCCCGGAACCGAGCCTCCAGGGTGCGCTGGGCCAGCAAGAAGGGCCCGTCCACCAGCACGTCGCAGGCCTGCAATAGCTCCATCTTCTGAGGATCGGCCAGGATCTGCTCAAAGGTATACCCGGAATAGACCCACACGTTGAGCCCCAGGGCCTTGGCGCCCTTGGCCAGAAAGGCGCAGGGGCCGCACTGGGCGAAGGGCTCGCCCCCGGACAGGGTGAGCCCGTCCAGCAGCGGGTCCTCCCCCATCTTGTCCAGCAATGCCTGGCAGTCCACCAGCCTGCCCCCGGCAAAGTCGTGGGTCTGGGGATTGTGGCAGCCGGGGCAGTGGTGGGGACAGCCCTGGGTGAAGACGGTGAAGCGAAAGCCGGGCCCGTCTACGATGGATTCCTCCACCGTGCCCGCGATGCGTATCTCCATGGCCCTTATACCTGATGCTTTACCCGGTCGGCTTCCTCGGCCCGCTTGGCGTTGTTGAAGCGGTCCAGGGTGCCCACCAGGTAGCCGGTAATGCGGCGGATGCGCTCGAACTTGTGCTCGTCCTCGGTGCGGCCGCAGTGGGGGCAGGTATCGCCGATCACCCCGTTGTACCCGCATACCGGGTCCCGGTCCACCGGATGGTTGATGGAGCCATAGCCCACGCCGGCCTCCTTCATCACCCGCACGATCTTTTCAAAGGCTTCCAGGTTCTGGCTGGTGTCCCCGTCCAGCTCCACGTAGGAGATGTGCCCGGCGTTGGTCAGGGCGTGATAGGGCGCTTCCAGCTGAATCTTCTTCACCGCCTTGATGGGATAATATACCGGCACGTGGAAGGAGTTGGTGTAATAATCCCGGTCGGTGACGCCGGGGATCAGGCCGAACTTGGCCCGGTCCAGCTTGACGAAGCGGCCGGACAGCCCCTCCGCAGGGGTGGCCAGCAGGGTAACGTTCATCTTGCGGCGCTGGCTCTCCTGGTCCATGCGGGCGCGCATGTGCCCCACGATTTCCAGGCCCAGGTTCTGGGCGTGTTGGCTCTCGCCCTGATGCTCCCCCACCAGCGCCTTCAGCGCCTCGGCCAGGCCGATAAAGCCCACCGACAGGGTGCCGTGGCCCAGCACTTTGCGCACCTCGTCCCCCCAGTCCAGCTTTTCGCTGTCCAGCCATACCCCTTGGCCCATGAGGAAGGGATAGTTCTTCACCAGCTTGCGGGCCTGAATCTCGAAGCGCTCAAAGAGCTGCTCAATGGCCAGGTCCATCATCCGGTCCAATTCCTGGAAGAACCACTCCAGGTTGCGGTTGGCCTTGATGGCGATGCGGGGCAGGTTGATGGTGGTAAAGGACAGATTGCCCCGGCCGTTGGAGATCTGCTGCTGGGGATCGTACACGTTGCCGATGACCCGGGTGCGGCAGCCCATGTAGGCGATCTCGGTTTCCGGGTGGCCCGGCTTGTAGTATTGCAGGTTAAAGGGGGCATCCTGGAAGGAGAAATTGGGGAACAGGCGCTTGGCCGACACCCGGCAGGCCAGCTTGAACAGGTCGTAGTTGGGCTCGTCCGGGTTGTAGTTGATCCCTTCCTTTACCCGGAAGATCTGGATGGGGAAGATGGGCGTCTCCCCGCCCCCCAGCCCGGCCTCGGTGGCCAGCAGCAGGTTGCGCATCACCAGCCGCCCCTCGGGGGATGTATCCATGCCATAGTTGATGGAGGAAAAGGGCACCTGAGCGCCGGCCCGGGAGTTCATGGTATTCAGGTTGTGTATCAGCGCCTCCATGGCCTGATAGGTGGCCCGCTCGGTCTCCTGGGCAGCCTTCTGGTGCGCAAAGGCCTGAAGGCGCTGAATCTGCGCCTCCTCTATCCCAGCCTGGGCCAGCAGCTGGGCCTCGGCCTGGTCATAGTCGCCGCTGTCCTCCAGGGTGGGGCTCAGCCCCGCCTCCTTCAGCTGGGCGGCCCAATTCTTGACCGAAGCGGCCGCGCCCTCCAACCCGCAGGTCAACTCCAGCCCCCGGACCATGTTGTCCCGGTAGCGCTTGGCGTAGGTCTTCTTGACCCCTTCGGCCATGGAATAGTCAAAGTTCACCACGGACTGGCCCCCGTGCTGATCGTTCTGGTTGGCCTGAATGGCGATGCAAGCCAGGGCGGAATAGGAGCTAATGTCGTTGGGCTCCCGCAGCACTCCATGGCCGGTGGAGAACCCGCCGTGGAACAACTTGAGCAGGTCGATCTGGCAGCAGGTGGTGGTCAGGGTGAGGAAGTCCATGTCGTGAATATGGATATCCCCTTCCTGATGGGCCCGGGCGTGCTCCGGCTTGAGCACGAACATGAGGTTGAACTGCTTCGCGCCCTCGGCCCCGTACTTCAGCATAGCGCCCATGGCGGTATCGCCGTTGATGTTGGCGTTTTCCCGCTTGATATCGGAATCCACGGAGGGCTTAAAGGTGATATCCTCGTAGATCTGCATCAGGCGGGTATTCATTTCCCGGGCGCGGCTGCGCTCGGCCCGGTACAGGATATAGCTCTTGGCGGTACGCACGAAGCCGTTCTCGATCAGCACCCGTTCCACGGTGTCCTGTACGTCCTCCACGCTGGGCACGCCGATGGTTTCGTTGCGGCGCAATTCCTCCACCACTTGTGCCGTCAGTTCCCGGGCGTCCTTTTCGCTCTTAGCGCTGCCCGTAGCCACGAAGGCCTTCAAAATGGCTGAGGTAATCTTTTCCGGATCGAAGTCGACTTCCCGTCCATCCCGTTTGACGATCTTATCCAACATCTGAGCGTTCCTCCGTTTGTTCATTGACCCTAGCCGTCAGTGGCCAGTACACATTATATAGTGGTTCTCATGCCCTGTCAACCACAAGGGAGGGTATCCCCATGGGTTCAGGAGGATTTTACCTGATGTTTGGCACGGTTTGCCACGGGCCGCGGAGAAGCATTATACACCATTTTTGTACGGCGTCACAAGGCGAAAGGACGCGCAAAAAATTTCCCGACACATTTTTGTAAGGATTGTCTGTTTTTCATTACCGGTTCCGCAGCAGCCGCCGCTTGATCGGATTTCCGGACCGCACCGCCTCCCCGCAACGACCTGAACCAGCGCGGCGCCTACCGCCGCCGCACCACTTCAGGCCGTTGCTCCACCCCCGCGCCAGCGAGGATGGCGGTTCCAAGGGGGGCCATCCCCCCTTGGCGGGGGTCCAGGGGCGAGGAGTCCCTGGCGGGGGTC
>DVHZ01000163.1 GCA_018711685.1 Candidatus Excrementavichristensenella intestinipullorum
GGGCCCCCCGCCCCGGCGCTGTAAGCCCTGAGGGCTTACAGCGCCGCCACCGCGGCGGTCAGGGCATCCACGCTGCTCTGGGGCGTAGCCCAACTGGTACAGAAGCGCACCACTGTGCGCCCATCCCGGCCGGGCCCCCAGGTTTCAAAGACGAAATCCCGGCCGAGGGCCTGAATCTGAGCGGCAGTCAGCTCCACAAACTGCTGGTTGGTAGGGGAATCGTTCCATAGGGGAATGCCCTTTTGGGCAAAGGCGCGGCGGATTTCCAGGGCGCGCTGGTTTGCCTGGCGGCAAATGCGCCAATAGAGATCGTCGGTAAACAGGGCTTCAAACTGTATGCCCAGCAGGCGTCCCTTGGCCAGCATACCGCCTCGTTGTTTGATGGCGTAGCGAAAATCCCGGCCGATAGCGGGATTGAGGATGACCAAGGCCTCGCCCATCAGTGCGCCGCACTTGGTGCCGCCGATGTAGAAGGCGTCGCACAGGGCGGCGATGTCCGGCAGGGTAAGGTCGTTTTCCGGGCTGGTCAGGCCGTAGCCCAGCCGGGCGCCGTCCAGGAACAGGGGCAAGCCGAACTGGCGGCAGGCCTGGCTGATTTGGGTGAGCTCGGCCTTGCTGTACAGGGTACCGCTCTCGGTGGGGAAGGACAGGTAGACCATGCCGGGCTGAAC
Source organism: Candidatus Excrementavichristensenella intestinipullorum (assembly GCA_018711685.1). Lineage (GTDB taxonomy): Bacteria > Bacillota > Clostridia > Christensenellales > Aristaeellaceae > Excrementavichristensenella > Excrementavichristensenella intestinipullorum. The sequence goes on from DVHZ01000163.1 coordinate 672, forward strand.
CATGTGCTCATGGGTTTCGCTGTCCCAGTGTTCCCGGCAGGCGGCCAGGACCTGGCCGGCGGTGATTTTGCCGTTGACGCTGGGCAGCGCAATGGCCTTATGGCCCGTGGCCTCCACGGCGCCGGTTTCGTGGCAGGCGATATGCCCGGTATCGGCGGTCAGCACGCCCTGATGGGGACGGAGAGCCGCTGCGATGAAGGTCATATTGGTCTGCGTGCCGCCCACCAGGAAGTGGACCTGGGCGTCCTCCCGGCCGCAGGCGGCCCGGATTTTTTCCCGGGCGCTTTGGCAATAGGGGTCCAGGCCGTAGCCCACGCTTTGCTCCAAGTTGGTCTTCTGCAACAGATCCATGATCCGGGGATGACACCCCTCAGCGTAATCGCACTGAAAATAGATCATACCCATCCTCCTTTGCTTTCCTCACTATTGTAGAGGGGGACCGGGCGGCTGTCAAGGCGTTTGATGGCCTTGGGGCCGCCGGGAGCGGTTCAAAGGGAGGGCGGGGAAGCGTTGTTCACAAATCGCTGAACAGCTTTCCACACTTTCGCCTGAATTGGCTGGTACAATCCTCATCAAAACATGAAAGGAAGTGAGCGGATTGGTTGAGGTCAGCCACCTAACCAAGCGCTATGGCCCGCGAACGGCCATATCCGACCTGTGTTTTACCATTGAATCGGGGCGCATTTACGGATTTCTGGGCCCCAACGGCGCGGGAAAATCCACTACCATGAACATTATTACAGGCTGCCTGGCGGCCACGGAGGGCAGCGTGACCATCGGCGGGCACGACATCTTTGAGGAGCCGGTAGCGGCCAAGAAGCTGGTGGGGTATTTGCCGGAGCAGCCGCCCCTGTATCAGGACATGACGCCCCGGGAATACCTGGCCTTTGTGCTGGAGGCCAAGGGCGTCAAGGGGGCCAAGGCCCAGGGGCAGATGGAGCGGGTCGTGGAGATTACGGGGATTGGGCCGGTCAAGGACCGGCTGATCCGCAATCTGTCCAAGGGCTACAAGCAGCGGGTAGGATTGGCCCAGGCCCTGACGGGGGAGCCCCAAGTGGTGGTGCTGGACGAGCCCACGGTGGGGCTGGACCCCAAGCAGATCATCGAGATTCGGGACCTGATCCGGCAATTGGGGGATCAGCACACGGTGGTGCTGTCCAGCCACATTCTTTCCGAGGTGAGCCAGGTATGCGACCAAATCCTGATTATTGATCAGGGCCGCCTGGTGGCCAACGGAACGCCCCAGCAGCTGTCACAGATGCTGAAGGGCGGGCAAGTGCTGTCCCTGCTGGTGAAGGCAGGGGAGGCCCAGGCCCGGGCGGCGCTTCGGGAGCTTCCGGGGCTGGACAGCCTGGAGAGCGCGGCGGACCCGGAGGGCACGCTGCTGCGGCTGCATCCGGCGGAGGGGGCGGACCTGCGGGAGGCGGCCTTCACCCACTTAAGCCAGGCGGGGCTGGTCATCCTGGAGATGAAGCGGGAGCAGGCCACGCTGGAGGACGTGTTCCTGCAGCTGACCGAGGAAAAGGAGGGCGAGACGGCGTGAAAGCGGTGCTTGCGCGGGAAGTGCGCGGTTATTACTGTTCGGTAACCGGCTGGCTGTTCGCGGCGTTTCTGCTGCTGTTCGCCGGCATATACACCATGGCCTACAACCTGACGGCGGGGTACGCCAACTTTGAATACGTGCTCAGCGCCATCTCCTTCATCTATCTCATCGGGGTGCCGGTGCTCACCATGCGGGCCATGGCGGAGGAGCGGCGGCAGAAGACCGACCAGCTGCTCTACGCCCTGCCCATCAGCCTCACCCAGGTGGTGCTGGGCAAATATCTGGCCCTGGTAACGGTTCTGCTGCTGCCCACCATCGTGATGGGCTTTTATCCCCTGATTCTCAGCCAATTCGGACAGGTGCCCATGGGCAGCGCCTATGTGGCCCTACTGGGCTTTTTCCTGTTGGGCGCGGCGCTGCTGGCCCTGGGGCTGCTGATCTCCTCCCTGTGCGAAAGCCAGGTGGCGGCGGCGGTGATTACCCTGATGGCGGGGCTGCTGCTGTACTTCATCACGGCGTTGTCCAGCTTCGTGTCCAGCGCGGCCTCCTCCTCCCTGGCCTGCCTGATGCTGCTGGCCGGCGTGGCGGCGGTGCTGGCCTACCGCTTTACCCACAGCGCCTTGTGGGCCGGAGGCATTTTCCTGGTGCTGGCCGGGGGCATGGGGGTCTGGTACTATTTGGACCAGAGCGCCTTTGCCGGCCTGTTCCCGGACATGATGCAGGCCCTGGGCGTGTTTGACCGGTTCGACACCTTTACCGGCAGCATATTGGACCTGACCGGCGTGGTGTACTTCCTGTCCGTCAGCGGGGTATGCCTGTTCCTGACGGTACAGGCCCTGGAGAAGCGGAGGTGGAGCGCATGAAGAAGATGGACGCGGGCAAGCGCGTAGCCCGGATACGCGCCCTGCGGGCGGGCGGCTATTCCACCTTTGCGGCGGCTATCGTGGTGCTCATCGCCATCGGCGTGAACCTGGCTGTGGGTACGCTGCCCACCACCTATACCCAGCTGGACTTCACCGAGCAATCCCTCTATACCCTGTCGGATCAGACCCGGCGCATCGTGCGGGCGCTGGACAGCCCGGTGACCCTCACCCTGTTGGCCACCGAGGGCCAGGAGGACGCCCAGATTCAGGCGCTGCTCAACCGCTACGCCGACCTGTCCGACCAGGTGGCCGTGACCACCCTGGACCCGGCGGTAAATCCGGGGGTGCTCAAGGAATATGAGGATCAAGACCTGTACATGAACAGCGTCATCGTATCCGGCGAGGAGCGCAGCCGTCTGGTGAGCTACGAGGACATCTACCTATACAATTATTCCATGGATTACAGCACCTATGGCTATACCTACACCGTGGATTTTGACGGCGAGCGGGCGCTGACCAGCGCCATCCACTACGTGTCCAGCGACGACCTGCCCAAGGTTTACGTCCTCACCGGACACGGGGAGAGCCAGATGCCCGACAGCTTTACCCAGTCCATGGAATCGGACAACCTGGAGGTGGAGGAGCTGAGCCTGCTCTCCCTGGAGCAGGTGCCCGAGGACGCCGATTGCCTGGTGATCAACGCGCCCCAGAGCGACCTGAGCCAGGAGGAGGCCCAGATGCTGATTAGCTATCTGGACGAGGGCGGCAGGGTGATGCTATTCACCGATTACATCGCCTCCGGGACCATGGAAAACCTGCTGTCGGTAACCGCCCACATGGGGCTCACCGTGGGCCAGGGCCTGATCGTGGAGGGCGACGGCAGCATGAGCCTGCGGGGCTACGCCTATTACCTGCTGCCGGGCCTGAATAGCCACGACATCACCCAGCCCTTGATAGACGGCGGCTACTACGCCCTGGTGCCCCTGGCCCAGCCCATGGAGGAGACCGGCGAGAGCGAGGCCCAGGTCACCTTCCTGATGACCACCTCGGATCAGGCCTACGCCAAGGCCGCGGGATACGACATGGAGACCACCCAGCGGGAGGAAGGCGACCTGTCCGGTCCCTTCTACGTGGGCGCAGCCAGCCAATTGGACCAGGCGCGGCTGGTGTGGTTTACCTCTGCGGGCCTGCTGGACGACAGCCTGAACAGCCTGGTCTCCGGCGGAAACCATAACCTGGCCCTGGGCGCCATGAACTGGATGTGCGAGCAGACCGAAAACATCGCCATCCACGCCAAGAGCCTGGATAGCCCGGTGCTTACCCTTACCGCCGCCCAGTCCACCCTGTATAGCATCGTGCTGGTGGCCCTGGTGCCCGCCGCCCTGCTGATTGCGGGCCTGACGATTTGGTTTGGGAGGAAACGCCGATGAAACGAAGCAGAAAAGTCATTTTGCTGGTGCTGATGCTGGGCATCGTGGCTGCGGGCTGGTTTGGCGCCGGGCAGCTGGCCCAAAAGGAGGCCGTAGTGGAAACCGTGCAGGCCATTCAGGTGTTGGATGGCGCTTCGGTGACCGGCATGAGCTTTGAGGCCAGCGACGGCCCCTTAACCCTGTCGGAGCAGGACGGGGCATGGCAGATGGAGGGCGACGGCGCCTTCCCCTTGGACCAGGACCAGGCGGGGGAGTACGCTCAACTGCTGGCGTCCCTCACCGCCACCCGCCGCATTACCGGCGGCGCCCAGCTGGCCGACTATGGCCTGGAAACCCCTGCATTTACCGTGGAGGTGACCCTGGATGGCGGCCAGCAGGTCAGCCTGGAAATGGGCGATTATAATTCCCTCACCGGCGAGTATTATTTGAAGCGGGACGATCAGGAGGACATCTATACCGTGGAATCCTCCCTGGCCGACCTGTTCGATATCGAAAAGACCGACCTGGCCCGGCTGATCGATACCTCCGACGTGGTCACCCCCGCCCTGCTCAGCCTGGAAGGCGCCTTTACCCTGGAAACCGACGAGGACGGCAACTGGCTCAACGGCCAGGGCCAGATGGCCGACCAGGATATGGCCGCCGATTTGACCACCGCCGTGCAGTACCTCACCATCAACCGCCTGGTGGGTTGGACCGGGGAAACCACCCTGGAGAATCCCCTGACCCTCACCCTCCAGGACCAGGACGGCAGCCAGATCCAGCTGCTGGTGGGCCAGCTGACCCAGGAGGAGGACGAGCGCTTGATCGCGCAGGCCGACGAGCCACAGCTGATCTACGCGGCGCCTGCCGATGAGCTGGAGCCTGTGCTGGCCGCTACCGACCAATCGCTACTGGCGGATCAGGAGACTGCCCAGGATGAAACCGCCGAAGATGAAACCGCCGAAGATGAAACCGCCGGTGAGGAAACCGCCGGGGAGGAGGAATCCGACGCCCAGGACGGGACAGGGGGCCAGGCGGCATCCAATCAGGACGAAACCGCCGGCGCTCAGACGGAGGCGGAAGGCGGGACTGCCGGCGGAGAAACCGTTCAGCAGGACGCCGTCTCGGAATAGGCTGGTCCCAAGCGAAAAGAGACTCCGCCGGGCGCTGGGCTCGGTTAAGAAACGGGGGTGGCGAACCCACAGGCCGGTGGCCTGTAGGTTCGCCACCCCTCTATTGGCCCCGCAAAGGGCGAGAAGGCGGGGAAAGGGGGGCGAAGCAAGGCCGCCGCCTAAGGCGGCGGGCTTGCTTCGCCCGGGCCCCCGGCCCCCCCCGGCCCCCTTTTTCGTCTCCCGAGGCGCAACTGTATGCCCCGCGCCTTACCTGAGGGACCAACCGGCCAAGGATGGGCGCTTGGGGCAAGAATGGGCCCGGGGATTGAGCGCACTGGACGGCATGGGAGAAAGGCGCCATCATTACAATTACATGAAATTATCACAAAATAGAGCCGGTGGGCTTCCATTTTACCGGTGGATAACGATATAATAGAATTGAAGAATTATGGCTTGGGCTGATCTTGCGCCGGGCCGTGGCCCTGACGCCGGATCATATCCCCCGGGCCCGAACCGCCGGCTTTCACCCTTGCGCCGTTATGCTATCGCCTAACCCGCCACAGGATGGGAGGAATGCGCAATGTATGTAGGGCAAAAGGCGACCCGGGTAGACGCCTATGACAAGGTCTTAGGCCGCGCCAAATACACCGACGACCTGTGCGACAAGGGGGCCTACGTGGCCCAGGTTCTCCACGCCACCATCGCCAATGGCTTGGTCAAATCCATTGATACCTCCCGCGCCCAAGCCATTCCCGGGGTGGTCAAGGTCTTTACCTGTTTTGACGTAAAGGAAAAGCACTTTTTCCCCACCGCCGGGCATCCCTGGTCCACCGACCCGGGCCATCAGGACGTGGCCGACCGGCTGGTGCTCACCCAGCGGGTGCGCTTCTACGGGGACGATATCGCCGCCGTGGTGGCGGAGGACCCGGTGTCCGCCGCCCAGGCGCTGGCGGCCATTCAGGTGGAATACGAGGAATACCCCTTCGTGCTGGACCCCCAGAAGGCCATGGAGGAGGGTGCGCCCCTGCTCCACGAAAACTATCCGGGCAACATCTTAAGCCACACCTCCATCCGCAAGGGCGATTATCAGGCGGCCATCCGACAGGAGGGGCTCGTCAAGGTGGAGGGCTGGTACGACACCCCCACCGTGCAGCACTGCCACCTGGAGAACTTCATCTGCTTCGCCGAGATGACCGGGGACCGGATCAGGGTGGTCACCTCCACCCAGATTCCCCACATCGTGCGCCGGGTGGTAGGGCAGGCCCTGGGCATCCCCTGGGGCCGGGTTCAGGTGATCAAGCCCTACATCGGCGGCGGGTTCGGCAACAAGCAGGACGTGCTGTACGAGCCCCTGTGCGCCTGGCTGTGCATGAACCTGGGCGGGCATTTGGTGAAGCTGGACGTGCCCCGGGAGGACACCTTCGTGTCCACCCGGGTGCGCCACGCCATTCGCAGCCACATCGTCTCCTGGGTGCGTCCCGACGGCACCTACGCCGCCCGCAAGCTGGAGGTATTTTCCAACCAGGGCGCTTACGCCTCCCACGGCCACAGCATCGCGGCCAAGGGCATGGGGGCCTTCCCCCAGCTCTACCCCTGCGAAAACGTGGAGTGCGACGCCTACACCGTGTTCACCAACCAATCGGTGGCCGGGGCCATGCGGGGCTACGGCATTCCCCAGGCCATGTGGGCGGTGGAGTGCCATACCGAGGAGGTGGCGGCCCGGCTGGGCATGGATCCCATAGAATTCCGCCGCAAAAACCTGATGCCGGTGGGGTATGTGGACCCCTTCTCCAAGAACGAACTGTACAGCGATACCTTTAACCAGTGCATGGACAAGGGCATGGAGGCCATCGGGTACAGGGAAAAGTACCGGGCCTATCAGGGCCAAAAGGGCGAGGTGCGCCGCGGGGTGGGCATGGCGGTGTTCTGGTACAACACCGCGGTCTGGCCCATTTCCCTGGAAACCTCTTCCTGCCGGATGGTGCTCAACCAGGACGGCTCCCTCCAGGTGCAGTTGGGCGAGACCGAGATCGGCCAGGGCGCCGACACCGCCTTTGCCCAGATGACCGCCGACGTGGTGGGGGTGCCCCTGGACCAGGTCCACGTGGTGTCCTGCCAGGATACCGACGTAACCCCCTTCGGCACCGGCGCCTACGCCTCCCGGCAGACCTACACCGCCGGCTTCTCCATCCGCCAGACCGGGCAGCTGCTCAAGGAGCGCATCCTGGCCTATGCCCAGGAGCTCACGCGGATGCCCGCCTATAATCTGGAGCTGCGGGAGGGCAATATCCTGCGCGCCACCGACGGCCGGGTGCTGATGAGCCTGGGCCAGCTGGCCACCCAGGCGCTGTACAGCCTGACCAACAGCCAGCACCTCACCGCGGAGAGCACCGCCCAGATCAAGTCCAACGCCTATTCCTTCGGCTGCACCTTTGCCCAGGTGGAGGTGGACATCCCCCTGTGCAAGGTGAAGCTGCTGGACCTGGTCAACGTCCACGACGCGGGCACCCTGATCAACCCGGCCCTGGCGGAGGCCCAGGTCCACGGCGGCATGAGCATGGGCATCGGCTACGGGCTGTCGGAGCGGATGCTCTTCGATCCCAGGACCGGCCGCCCCCTGAACAACAACCTGCTGGACTACAAGCTGTCCACCTTTATGGACCATCCCCGGCTGCGGGCCCTGTTCGTAGAAAACCCGGAGCCCACCAGCGCCTTCGGCACCAAGGGGCTGGGGGAACCGCCCACCTGCTCGGTGGCCCCGGCCATCCGCAACGCCATCTACCACGCCACCGGGGTGTTTGTAAACGAAGCGCCCATGACCCCCCACAGCCTCTTCCGCCGGTTCAAGGAAGAGGGGCTGCTCTGAAAGGAGGCGCCGCGCCATGTATGATATCAAAGCCCTCTATGAGGCCGCCAGCGTGCCCCACGCCATTGCGCTGCTGACGGAGCATCCCCAGGCCCGAATCATCGCCGGGGGCAGCGACGTGCTGATTCAAATCCGCTCGGGCAAGCTGGCCGGGGCGGAGCTGGTGAGCATCTACGCCCTGGACGAACTGCGGGGGGTGAGCCTGGAGGCGGACGGCGCCATCCGCATCGGCTCCCTCACCAGCTTTTCCCACATCGCCCGGGACCCCATCATCCGGGCCCGCATCGGCGCATTGGCCCAGGCGGTGGACATGGTGGGCGGCCCCCAGATCCGCAATATCGGCACCATCGGCGGCAATACCTGCAACGGCGTCACCTCCGCCGATTCCGCCTCCACCCTGCTGGCCTGGGACGCCCTGGTGGAGCTCACCGGGCCCCAGGGGGTGCGCCGGCTGCCCATTGGGGATTTCTATATCCGCGCCGGCCAGGTGGACCTGCGCCCCGGCGAGATCCAGACCGCCATCCTCATCCCCCAGGCCGCCTACCAGGGCTACCAGGGCTATTACATCAAGTACGCCATGCGGGAGGCCATGGATATCGCCACCACCGGCTGCTCGGTGAACGTGAAGCTGTCCGCCGATAAGAAAACCATGGAGGACGTGCGGGCGGCCTTCGGCGTGGCCGGACCGGTGCCCCTGCGCGCCCCCGCCGCCGAGGCCCTGGCCAGGGGCAAGCCCGCCGCCGCCGCCCACATCCGGGCCTTCGCCCAAGGGGTGCTCCAGGACATCCATCCCCGGGACAGCTGGCGGGCCAGCAAGGATTTCCGCCAGCACATCGCCGTGGTGATGGCCCAGCGTGCCCTCACCCAATCCATCCGTTTGGCAGGAGGCGATATCCATGAGTAGCCAGTACAAGCTGGTGCGCTGCACCATCAACGGAAAAAGCGTGGAAAAAATGGTGGACGTGCGCGCCTCCCTCACCGACATGCTCCGGGACGACTACCGGCTCACCAGCGTGAAAAAGGGGTGCGAAGTGGGGGAGTGCGGCGCCTGCACCGTGCTCATCGACGGGGAGTGCTTTAACTCCTGCATCTACCTGGCCGTCTGGGCCCAGGGCAAGGAGATCCTCACCCTGGAGGGCCTGGCCGGGCCCAACGGGGAGCTCTCCGATATCCAGCAGGCCTTTATCGACGAGGCGGCGGTGCAGTGCGGCTTCTGCACCCCGGGCTTCATCATGAGCGCCACGGAGATTTTGGCCTCCGGCCGGGAGTACACCGACGAGGAAATCCGCAAGCAGATGTCGGGCCACCTGTGCCGGTGTACCGGGTACGAGAACATCTTCCGCGCCGTCAAAAAGACCATGCTGCGCCGCCTGGGCAAGGATGACCAGGCAGGCCTGGTGTGAACCAAAGCGTCCCGCCCGCCGGTCCGGCGGACGGGACGCCGCCTGGAAGGCTAGCGCCCCCGGCGCTTGGCCTTCTTTTTTTCCTGGCGCAGGGCGTACCGCCGCGCTTCCTCCGCCTCCCGCAGCGCCCGGCTCCGGGCTTTCCGCTCCAGCCTGCCCTGCTCCCGCTGGGCCTTGAGGGCCTGCTGGGCCTTGGTGCCGATGCCCCGTTCCTCCAGTTGGCGGCCGATCTCCCGCTGGACCCGCTTGGGATTGACCCTGGGCTGCCGGGGCCCTTCCCCCTGGACCGGCGGGCTGAACCGCAGCGCGTACCGGTGGCGCAATATAAAGGCGTAAACCTCATAATCCTTGGGCTCGCCGCCAAAGGTGATCTTGCATACCCGGTATTCCCCATCCTCCACCCGTTCGTATAGCCCCACCCAGAAGGGCGCTTCAAACAGAATGGTGAGGACGCTTTGAACCGCGTCCTTCATCCTCCCGCCAACTGCCCTTCCAATTGATCCAGCCAGGCCAAAAGAGCCTGATACAGCCGGATCTGTTGGTCGAAAATGGTCCTGCCGGAAAGGGGAATGCCGGAAAATTCTTCGGCATAGCGCCGGACCCCCTGGGCCGAGGTGCACAGGTTCTGGCGCAGCGTCCCGATCAGCTCCAGGGCCTGCGCCTTGTCCACCTTGTTCAGGTTGGCCACCATCACGTTGAAGTCCAGGGCCAGCGCCGCCGGCGCGGCGGCGCAATCCCGCATCAGCGCCTGAAAGCGCTCCCGCCCCTTGTCCGTAATGCTGTAGACCGCCTTGTCCCCCGATTTCCCGCCCTGAACCCGCCGGCTGCGCAAATAGCCCTCCCGCTCCAACTGAAGCACCTTCCGGTAAACCGAGGGCACGCTGATCCGCGTCCACCGGGGAAAATGGTGGTATTCCACGTCCTTCTGAATGTCATAGGCGCTTTGGGGCTTTTCCAATACCATCCCCAGCACCGCCAAATCAATCGCAGCCATCCGCCCGCCTCCCCCACAATTACTATCGATAATAGTACTATTATCGATAGTAATTGTCAAGAAAAAAATGCGCCGCCGGGACCCGCTATGAAAAGGGCGGCAGGGGAGGGCCGTCCCCCCAAGCCGCCTGCCAAGCCGCCCAGGCGGGCTGTTCATAACCGGGAAACCAGCCGCTGAATGAGGGCGTTGACCTCTTGGGGCGCGTCCGCGTTGGCGTTATGTCCCGCGTTTTCAATCCATTCAATGGGAATGCCCGAATGCCTATGCCACGCCTTGTTGTATCGGACGCAGGAACCCGCTCGATCCCTTTTGCCGCAAATCAGCAGCGCGGGGCAGAGGATTTCGTAAGGCAAATCCGCCTCCATGGCTTCTGCCAATATCCGAAATCCGTGGCCGCTGACGGCGGCGTAGCGCTGCTGGTTGCCGTCGTATACCATCATCATCTCTCGCATCAGCCACCGCCCGTAGCCGGTGACGGCTACAGCCTTGGGGGCCGATTTGAGCAAGCGCCGCCAGGGATAGCGGCGGTAGACAGGCCCCATCCGCTTTAAAAGCCATATTTCCATGGCCGTAACGTACCTTCTCTGCAAAGGGGCGCTGTCGATGGCGATAAAGCCCTTCAGCCGGCGGGGATAGAGCTGGGCGTAGGCCTGCCCCACGTACCCGCCCATGGATTGCCCCACGATCACGGGCTGCGCCACATTCTCTCGCTCCAAGATTGCCTCCAGCCACGTTGCCTGATCCGCCAAATGAAAGGTGAGGTCAAAGGGCCAGGATGCCCCGTGACCCGGCGGGTCCCAAACAAGGACATTGCACTTTCCCGCAAAATGCTGTACCTGCTTTTCAAACAGCCTGTGGTCGGCAGTCAGTCCCGGCAGAAAAACCAGGGTAATATCCTGGCCGTCCATGGCGCCCCAGGTCCAGTAGTGAATGGAGCCGAGGTTTGTCTCATATATTTTTTCGCTCATGGGGTAATCCTTTGACTCCTCCAAATTTTTGGCGCACGGCGGCAGTAAATATGCGCTGCCACAGCGCCCCCTTGGCTCTGCGGGGCCGGGATTTTATCCCTCTAAATTCTTCCGGGCGTCGGGACGATGGGCGAAAATCGCTCCCACCCTCCCGCATTGGTCCACCTCCGGGCATTCCCCGCAGGTAGCCGCGCCCCGCTCCAATGCGCACCGGCGAATGGCGCAAAGGTTGGCGCAGTATACCGTCTTTATGCCATCCCCCCTGCATCCCCGGCAGTTGATGTGTTGGGGCAGAATGGGCGCGTTGTTTAACCGGGCCCATAGCGCCGCGGTTTTCTCCCGCAGCTCCTGATCGTCATGGATTGTAGCCAGGTAGGCGTCGCATTGTTCGCAATCCAGCCCACAGTAGGCGATCATTTCCCTCATGAATTTTCCGCCTCCTAACGCCCCGCTTCCGGCGCATCTTCATTCTACCACAAAGAGAAGCCCCAGGCAACAACGCCCCGCCCTGTCCGCCGTTCGCCAGCGCCTCGCGTTTCCACAATACCCGCAGCGCCCTGGTCAGGGGGTCCCGGGGGGCGGAGCCCCCCGGGCGGAACAGGCCCGCCGCCCATGCGGCGGGCCTGTTCCGG
>DVHZ01000164.1 GCA_018711685.1 Candidatus Excrementavichristensenella intestinipullorum
GCCCCCCCGTCCCCCGGCGAAGCAGCGCCGCCCCGGCCTCTCAGGCCCCATGGAACGGGCACGCCCGCCGCCTAGCCCGCCTGGGCCGCGCTGCCCCGGTTGACCAGGAAGATGCTCACCAGCACGATAGCGCCGCCTACCAGCTGCATGGGGTTCAGGCTTTCGCCCAGCAGCAGCACCCCGCCCAGCACCGCGGCCAGGGGATTTAGGTTGATGAACAGCGCCGCCCGAAAGGGCTCCAGCTGATGCACCGCCCCCACGTACAGCAGGTAGGCCACCACCGAGCACAGCACCGCCAGGTACAGGGCCATCAGCCACCCGGTCAGGGTGACCGCGCCCCAGTCCAGCCGGTCGGTGAGGGCGCAGGGCAGCAGGGTGAGGGCGCCCAGAGCGCTCTGCCAGGCGGTGACCTCCAAGCTGGTGCAGCGGCGCATCAGGATGTCGGTGGTCTCGATATAGCCCACCCAGCACAGCACCGCGCCCAACAACATAGCGCTGCCCGCCAGGGTATCGGTTCCCTGGCCGCTCTGGTAGCGCACGATGAGGAATACTCCGGCCAGGGAAGAAACCACCCCGGCGTAACACACCGGACGGTAGCGCCGCCCCTTGAACATCCGCCCGAACAGCAGGGTGAAGGCAGGAATGGCGGCGATGATCAGGGAGGCAGTGGAGGCGCTGGTGCGCTCCAGTCCGCCGTACTCGAACAGGAAGTACAGCGTCATGCCCAGCAGCGCCGACAGCAGCATCAGGGGCATGACCCCCTTGGGGGGACGCAGGGACCCCCGGCGCTTTTTCAGCACCGGAAAGAGCAGAACCGTAGCCACGGCGAAGCGGACAAAGGCCAGGGAAAAGGGGCGAAACCCGTTGCCCAGGGCCGACTTGGAGGCGATAAAGGACAGCCCCCACAGCACGTTCACGAAGGATATGGCGATACACGCCTTGGTCTTTTCATTCATACTGCTTTTTCATACCGCTTTCTCTTCAGCGCCAGCACCGCCCAGGCCGCCAGCAGCAGCGCCGGGCCCAGCACCAGCCCCAGGGTCAGGGGCCTGTGCGCTTCTTCTTCCAGGGTATAGGTTTGGTCCAGCCTGGGTCCGGCAGGCACCCCCAGCTGGCTCATGGTGAGCCCGGTCACCTCGTCCAGGGCGGTCAGCAGCGCCCCCTCCATCTCGAAGGTGGCCTGCTGGCCCTCCAGGGCGCTGTGGGTCTGGTACAGGGTATCGTAGCGCAGCACCGCCCACTGTTCCCCTTCCTCCACCACCAGGCTGTTGGCGGGCAGGTCCAGGCTGGCGATGCCCGGGTCCTCCCGGGGGGAGATCAATTGGGCGGTCAGGTTGGGATGGCGCTCCCCCAGCTTTTTCAGGTACAGCCACACCCAGGCGTCCTCCTCCCCCACCGGGGCCACCTGGTACACCGTGACCGGCCGGTTCAGGCCGCCGAGCAGCAGTTCCATCCGCTGGGTGGGCGTGGTGACCTGCTGGGGCGTCAGGTCCAGCACCCCCACGCAGGCGGGCACCCAGGCCAGCGCCAGGGCGGCGGCGGCCCACAGCGCCGCGCCCTTCAGCCCCCGCTTCCAGCCGCCCCGCCCCATCAGGTACAGCAGCAGCGCCCCCAGGGCCAGGCAATAGCCCAGGGCAGGCAGGTCCAGCGCCCCGTTGAGGAAGGCGTTCAGCCGGGCGGAGGGGGACAGGTACAGCAGCAGCCGCCCCGCCTTGGCCCCCAGGGCCCATTGGTCCAGCAGCCCGGCCAGCCAGGCCGCGTTCTGGCTGAGCTGGGTCAGCGCCAGCCCCAGCCCGAAAGCCGCCAGCCGCCCCTTCACCCGGGAGGCCATCAGCAGGCAGCCGCACAGCAGCGCCCCCTGACTGGCCACATAGCCCGCCAGCCCCGCCCAGGTATCGCTCTGGGGCAGCACCAGGGCGGCCATCAGCGCCAGGGGCGCGCAGGAAAAGAGGAAGGCGGTGAGATAGGCCAGGGCCGCGCCCCGCTGCAAGCGCCCCGGCTCCACCGGCAGCGCCCGGTACAGCTTGTCCAAGCCCAACCGCCTGTCCCTGGCGTAGGCGTCCATGGCCAGCAGGGGCAGGGCCAAGCCGTTCGTCTGGGCCAGATAGGCCAGGGGCCCGGACAAAGTATTTTCCTGGGCCAGAAAGTTGGCCCACAGGATGAGCAGCCCGGCCAGCAGGGCCATGATCCCGGCATACAGCAGCGCCCCGCCTCCCAACAGCCTGCCCAGGCAGCGCCGGTACGTTCCCCTCATGGCTCCTCCTCCACCGGCTCGCCCTGGTCCGCAGCTGCGATGAGCAGGGCCCGGCCCTGGTTGATCTTCTCCAGCACGCCGCCGCCCAACCCATTCAGCGGGGCAAGGCCGTCCATCACCAGGGCTTCCGGGTCGTGGAGCAGCGCCCGGGCCAGACACAGCCGGGCCTGGTCCGCCGCCTCCAGCCTTCCCACCCGGACCGCCTTCCTTCCGGTCAGGCCGCACAGCTCCAGCACCTTATCCATCCGGGCGGCCAGGCCCTTTTCCATCTCCCGGGCCCGCCACCAGAAGGCGAGGGTTTCCCGTACCGTCATAGCGGGGTCCAGGCAGGGCCGTCCCGGGCAATAGCCCAGGTGCCCCCGGGCCACCAGGGGCCGCTGGGCCATGTCCACGCCGCAGATCCTCACCCCGCCGGACAGCCAGGGCCCGGCCCCGGCCACCGCGTCCAGCAGCCGTTCCCGGGCCGACGGGCTCTTCACCCCCAGCACCCGCCGTTCTCCGGCAGGTACGGTAAGGGTGAGGGGCGCTAAGCCCCTCACCTTCAAATCGCGCAGTTCAATCAATGGACCGCTCTCCTATGATAGAATGTTTCCCGGCAGGCCCACCGGCCTCCCGCCCTTTCTCCGGTCCCCGGGAGGGACGGCGGGGCGGCGGAGAGGGGCGCAACCCCTCCCCGCCGGCCGGGCCCTTATCCTGTGGCCGGCCGGCCTCCGCCGGGCTTAAGGTCCCCGTCTCCCTGGGGACTCACCGCCAAAGCCCAACGCGTCCGGCCCTAGTCGCCAAATACGATGCCGATGTTGCGGGCGGTGCGGATGAGCTGGTGGTCGGCGGGCACGAATTTGGTCTTTCCCGCCACTTCCTTGAGGGGATTGTCCACCACCTCGTCGCCGTGGATGCCCACGGTGACGCCGTACTTGCCGTCCCGAATGAGCTCGGCGGCCCGCACGCCCAGCCTGGTGGAGAGCACCCGGTCGTAGGGGCAGGGGCTGCCGCCCCGCTGGATGTGGCCGGGCACCACGGCGCGGCACTCCAAGCCGGTCTTCTCCTGGACCTGCTCGGCGATGCGATGGGCCACGGTCTTGTAGGGATTGGGGTTCACCCGCTCCTTTTTCTTCATGGAGGCCTCTTCCTGGCTCATGGCGCCCTCGGCCACGGCGATGATGGAGAAGCTCTTCTTGTTGCGGCCCCGGGCCTCTACCGCCGCAATGACTTTATTGATGTCGTAGGGAATTTCGGGCAACAGCACCACGTCGGCGCCGCCGGCGATGCCTGCCTCCAAGGTGAGCCAGCCCGCCTTATTGCCCATGAGCTCCACCACCATCACCCGCCCATGGCTATCGGCGGTGGTGTGCAGCCGGTCGATGACCTCGGTGGCGATGTCCACGGCGGTTTGGAAGCCGAAGGTGACGTCGGTCATCCAGATGTCGTTATCGATGGTCTTGGGCAGGCCGATGACGTTGAGCCCTTCCTCGCTGAGCAGGTTGGCGGTCTTATGGGTGCCGTTGCCCCCCAGCGTGACCAGGCAGTCCAGCCTGAGCCACTTGTAGTTGTCCTTCATGGCGGCCACTTTGTCCACGTTGTCGGTGCCGATCACCCGCATGTCCCGGTAAGGCGTGCGGGAGGTGCCCAATATGGTGCCGCCCCGGGTGAGGATGCCGGAAAAGTCCCGCTTGCTCATTTCCTGGTACTGGCCATCGATCAACCCGCCGTAGCCGCCGGCGATGCCCACGATCTCCGCGTCGAACAGCTCGTAGGCCGCCCGGGCCACGCCGCGAATGCAGGCGTTCAAGCCGGGGCAGTCGCCGCCGGCGGTCAGGATGCCGATTCTGCGTCTCATAGCCATCCACTCCTCCCATCAATATATCCTTTCTATATTGTAGCACATATGGGGCCCGGTTTACAAACCAAATTTTCCCGGTATGCCCGCCGAGGCGCGTATTTAACGGTTTTGAAATATACTTGTTAAAAATAGTGCATATCCGGTTCCCCCCGAAAAGTCCGTCCAGGGAAATCCAGGCCATGGTCCGGGCGGTCCCCCGCTTCAACCGGGCGGCGCAGCCCGGTGAGGGCTGCCGCCGGGGCCTCCGCCGCCCGCGGAAATGGCTCTGTACAAACGGATGAAAATGGGGTAAAATAGGAAAAAACGCGGGGAGGCGGCGGCATGGAACCCATCCTCACCCCTGAACAGATGCGCAAACTGGAACAGGCGTATATGGAGCGCACCGGGACGCCCTCCATCCAGCTGATGGAGCGGGCGGCCCTGGCGGTGGCCCGGTGGGCCATGGAGCTGGCGGGCGGGCCGGGGCGCACGGCGGTGTTCGCCTGCGGGAGCGGCGGCAACGGGGGCGACGGCTTCGCCGCCGCCCGGCTGTACGGCCAGGCGGGGGGCCGGGCCCTGGTGCTGCCGGTGTACGGGGAGGAGCGCCTGGCCCCCGACGCCGCGGTCAACTGCCGGTTGGCCCGGACATCCCCCGGGGTGGTGTTCATCGCCATGGAGGATCTGCCCCGGGTGGGCCTGCCTGGGCTGTGGGTGGACGCGGTGTTCGGCATCGGCCTGTCCCGGCCCCTGGACCAGCGCTGCCAGGATCTGTTCGCCCGAATGGAGGCGGACCGGCTGCTGGGCGCACCGGTGCTGGCGGTGGACATCCCCTCGGGGCTCAACGGCCTCACCGGGGCCGCCTTCCCCGGCGCGGTGCGGGCCAGCCATACCCTGACCTTCCAGTGCCTCAAGGCGGGGCACTGTCTGGCGGATGGGCTGGACTTCTGCGGCCAGCTGCGGGCGGCGTCCCTGGACATCCCCCCGGAGCTGCTGCCTCTGGACGCCTTGGTCCACGTCACCCCCCAGGACGCCCAGGCCCAATTGGTCCCCCGGCGGCGCAACTGCCACAAGGGGCAGTTCGGCCACCTGCTGGTGGTGGCGGGCAGCCGGGGCATGGCGGGAGCCGCCCTGATGGCGGCCCAGGCGGCCCTGCGCAGCGGGGCGGGGCTGGTGACGGTGGCCTGTCCGGAATCGGCGCTGCCCGTGATCCAGAGCGGTGCGCCCTGCGCCATGGCGCTGCCCCTGCCCGAGGCGGAGGGCGCCCTGGCCCAGGCTGCCGCGCCCCTGCTGCGCCGGGCGCTGGAGGGGAAGACGGCGGCGGCGGTAGGGCCGGGGCTGTCCCTCCGGGCCCATCCCGATTCGGTGGCGGCGGTGCTGGAATCGCCCCTGCCGGCGGTGGTGGACGCCGACGCCCTGAACCTGATCGCCCAGTCCCCGGCGCTGAAAGGGCTGCTGGCCCCCCGGCACCTGATTACCCCCCATCCGGGGGAGGCGGCCCGGCTGCTGGGCGGGACGGCCCAGGGGCCCCTGGACGCCCTGGAACGGCTGCGGGCCCTGGGCCCCACGGTGCTGTACAAGGGCGCGGCCACCCTGACGGCGGGGGAAACCGGCCGGTATATCCGCACCAGCGGCTGCCCGGGCATGGCCAAGGGCGGCTCCGGGGACGTGCTCACCGGCATGTTGGGGGCGCTGCTGGCCCAAGGGTACCCGGTGGAGCAGGCCGCCTGGATGGGCGCGGTCTTGCACGGCTTAGCCGGGGAACTGGCCCAATCCCAATGGGGCCACACCGCCATGACCCCCTGGGATATGATCGAAGCCCTGCCCCAGGTGTGGACCCATGGGTGAGCTCAACCGCCTGCCCTGGGCACTTGCTTCCCGCCGGTCCATAGCCTGCCCCCAAGCGCTCTCCCAGGTGCGGGACCATGGATGAGCTGCGCATCTTGGCCCAAGGGCTGCTTCCCCCCGGCGCGGCCCTGCGCACCAGCCGGGGATGGGGGATATACGCCACAACCGCCCTGGAGGCCGCCCCGGCGCTGGCGGCAGCGGGGTTCGCGCCCCGGCAGGCGGGGCGGGCGCTGCTCATCGGCCTGGGCCCGGCGCTGCTGCCCTGGCTGGATCAGCGGCTGCCCCCTGCCGGGGACAGCCTGGGCCGCGGCCTGACCGCCCTGGCGGGCCGGTCCGCCGGGCCCCAGGAGCTTGCCCTTCTGGAGGAGGCGCTGCGCATGGGAGAAAAGGGCGGCACCCGCCGCCCGGACTTTGAAAAACGGCTGCGCCAACAAGCGGCGCTGTGCCTGCGCCTGGGCGCGGGCGGCGGCGCCCTGGGATTGGCTTGGCGGGCCGCCCGGCAGAGCCTGGGCCTGCCCCCGTCCCATTCATCATAAAGGAGGAATCGCCATGAAGATCAAATGGTTAGGCCACGCTTGCTTTCTCATCACCGCCCAGGACGGGCGCACCCTGCTCACCGACCCCTTCGACGACACCGTGGGCTATCCCCTGCCCGGCGTGCCCGCCAACGTGGTGACCTGTAGCCACGACCACTTCGACCATCATGCCACCGAAACCCTGCCCCGGGGCTATACGGTGATCGACGACCCCGGCGTGCACCACAGCCACGGGTTCGTGGTGGAGGGCATCACCTCCTTCCACGACGACCAGCAGGGGTCCCTGCGGGGGCGCAACATCATCTACGTGTTCGAGGTGGACAAACTGCGCCTGGCCCATATGGGCGACCTGGGCCATCAGCCCACCCCGGCCATGGTGGAAAAACTGAAGGACATCGACATCATGTTCATGCCGGTAGGCGGCGTGTTCACCCTGGACGGAGACCAGGCGGCCCAGGCGGTGGAGGCGCTGAAGCCCCGGCTGGTGATCCCCATGCACTACCAAACCAAGCAGCTCAACTTCCATCTCTCCGACGAGACTGCCTTCCTGGCCCACTTCGACTACCAGCGGCTGGAAGGGGACGAGCTGGAGATCACCCCCCAGAACATCGGCGAATACCCGCCGGTGGTGGCGCTGACCTACAAGGGCTGAGGCGCAAAAGCCCTGGCCCCAGGGGGGCCGGGGAAAAGGGGGAAGAATATTGAACGCATTGATTACCGGCGGTTCCCAGGGCATCGGCGCCCAAACGGTGCGCTGCTTCTGCCGGCGGGGCTGGCGGGTGGCCTTCTTCTACCACCAGTCGGCCCGGGACGCCCAGGCCCTGGCCCGAGAGACCGGGGCCCTGGCCTTGCCCTGCGACGTGTCGGACAGCGCGGCGGTGTCCGCAGCGGTCCAGTGGGCGCTGAAACAGCTGGGCCCCCTGGATGCCCTGGTGAACGACGCGGGGGTGGGCCAGTTCGGCCTGCTCACCCATACCACCGACGCCCAGTGGCGGCAGATCTGCGGGGTGAACCTGGACGGGCCCTTCTACCTGATGCGGGCAGTACTGCCGGGGATGATCTCCCGGAAAACGGGGGCGGTGGTGAACGTGTCCAGCATGTGGGGGGTGTCGGGCGCCTCCTGCGAGGCGGCGTACTCGGCGGCCAAGGCGGGGCTCATCGGGCTGACCAAGGCAGCGGCCCGGGAGGTAGGCCCCAGCGGCGTGCGGGTGAACTGCGTGGCGCCGGGGCTGATCGACACCGCCATGAACCAGCGGCTGTCCCCCCAGGACAAGGCGGCCTTCTGCCAGGATACGCCCCTGTGCCGGGCGGGAACGCCCCAGGAGGTGGCGGAGGCCATCGAGTTCCTCTGTTCGCCCCGGGCGTCCTTCATCACCGGGCAGGTGCTGTGCGTGGACGGGGGCTATGTAATGGGTTGACGGGAGGTTTACAGGGCCATGGGCCGCATCGAAATACTGGATACCACCCTGCGGGACGGGGCGCAGGGAGAAGGCGTGGTGTTTTCCCGTGAGGACAAGATCAAGATCATCCGGGCGCTGGACGCCCTGGGCGTGGATTATATCGAGGCGGGCAACCCGGCTTCCAATCCCAAGGACCGGTCCCTGTTCGCCTTTGCAGGGCAAAAGCTATCGCTGAACCACGCCAAGCTGACCGCCTTTGGGTCCACCTGCCGGGCGGGCCACCGGGCGGAGGAGGACGAGGGACTACAGGCGCTGGCCCAGTCGGGAGCGGGGGTGGTTTCCCTGTTCGGCAAGGCGTCCCTGTTCCATGTAGAACAGGTGCTGCGCTGCTCGCCCCAGGAAAACCTGCGCATCATTGAGGAATCGGTGGCCTTTCTGCGGGATAGGGGCCTGGAGGTGTTCTTCGACGGGGAGCACTTCTTCGACGGCTACAGCCAGGACCCGGACTACGCCATGGCCACCCTCCAGGCGGCCTGCCGGGCAGGGGCCAGCCGGGTGGTGCTGTGCGACACCAACGGAGGCGGGCTGCCCCGGCGGATCGGCCAGGTGACCGCCCAGGTGGTGGCGGCGCTGGATACGCCGGTGGCCATCCACTGCCACAACGACGCGGGGCTGGCCACCGCCTGCACCCTGGAAGCGGTGCTGGCGGGGGCTACCCAGGTCCAGGGCACCATCAACGGCTACGGGGAGCGCTGCGGCAACGCCAACCTGTGCCAGGTGATCCCGGGGCTGCACTTCAAGCTGCACATGCCCTGCCTGCCGGAGGAAAAACTGGAGCGGCTCACCCGGACCGCCCGCCTGATCAGCGAGATCGCCAATCTGTCCATGGACGAGCACAGCCCCTACGTGGGCCGCTCCGCCTTCGCCCACAAGGGGGGCATGCATATCGACGGCATGCTGAAGACCACCAGCGCCTTCGAGCACGTGCCCCCGGAGTCGGTGGGCAACCGCCGCCGGTACGTCATCAGCGAGATGGCGGGGCGGGGGGCGCTGCTTACCCGGCTCTCCCAGCTGAATCCGGCGCTGCACAAGGACAGCCAGCAGACCATCGCCATCATGGAAATGCTCAAGGACCTGGAAGCCCAGGGCTACTCCTTTGAAAACGCGGAAGGCTCCCTCATCCTGCGGGTGTTGGGGGCCATGGAGGAGCGCAAGCATTTCTTTGAAGTCCAGGATTTCCACGTGTTTTCCCGGAAGCCGGAGGACGACAAGAACGCCCAAGCCTATGTCAAGGTATCGGTAGACGGGCAGGTGGAGATCACGGCGGACGAGGGAAACGGCCCGGTGAACGCGCTGGACCTCGCGCTGCGCAAGGCGCTCACCCGTTTCTACCCCAGTTTATCGCGGATGCGGTTAAAGGATTTCAAGGTACGGGTGGTTTCGGGGAGCGGCACGGCCTCGGCGGTACGGGTGAACATCGAATCCACGGATGGTCAAAACGTATGGAGCACGGTGGGGGTATCGGCCAACGTAATCGAAGCCAGCTTCATCGCCCTCACGGACTCCATCGATTACATGCTGCTCGGCGGCGCGGCAGCCCAATTTTCGGGCAAATAATTCTGTTCGTTTTCCACCGAATTTCCCAGCCGCCCCGCATCCCCGCAACGGCCTGAAACGGCGCGGCGATGGGAGGCGCAGCCATGCCGTCTAAGGCGGTTCGCGGACCTTAGGCGCTGCGCGCCGCGCTGACCTTGTCCGCGATCATGGCGATGAATTCCCCGTTG
>DVHZ01000165.1 GCA_018711685.1 Candidatus Excrementavichristensenella intestinipullorum
ACCCCCCCGCATCCCCCCAGCCGCTCCCAGCCGAAGGGGGAAGGGGATTGCATCAAAGCCAAGCGCGGCGGAGGAACTCGGGGCGTTCGCCCTTCCCTCGCCGCGCCCGGCTTTTTGGCGGGTTCAGCGCCTTGGGCCAGGGGTTACAGCTTGCGCACCTTGGGCCCCTTTGGGGTGTCCTCGATGGCGTAGCCCATCTCCAGCACCTGCTGGCGGAGCTGGTCCGCCTTGGCGAAATCCTTGTCTTTCTTGGCCTGGACGCGGGCCTCCACCAGGGCCTTGACCGCCTCGGGGGTGGTATCCAGTTCTTTGGACAGGATGCCCAGCACGCCGGTCATCTCCTTGAGGACGGACAGGCCCTTTTCCAGCGCCTCCTTGCAGGGGGCGTTTTTACCATCCAGGGCGGTGTTCATATCCCGGGCGTATTCGAAGATAACGCCCAGGGCGTCGGCGGTGTTCAGGTCGTCGTTCATGGCCTGGTCGAAATCGTTCAGGGCCTTGTCCGCCCGCCGGGCGAACGCCTGCTCCTGCTGGTTCATGGGCCGCTGGGGTGCACTCTCCAGCAGGAACAGGGCGTTGTTCCGAGCGGTGTACAGCCGCGCCAGCGAGGAAGCGGCCTGCTCGATGAGCTCCCGGGAAAAGTTGATGGGGCTGCGATACTGGGCGCTGAGCATGAACATGCGCACCGCCTCCAGGTCGTACTGCTGGGCGATATCCCGTACAGTGAAGAAATTGCCCAGGGACTTGGACATCTTCCGGTTGTCCACGTTGATATGGCCATTGTGCATCCAGTATTTGGCGAAGGGCTTGCCGGTGGCGCACTCGGACTGGGCGATCTCGTTTTCATGGTGAGGGAAGATCAGGTCCACGCCGCCACAGTGGATGTCGAAGGTCTCCCCCAGGTACTTCATGGACATGGCGGAGCACTCGATGTGCCAGCCGGGCCTGCCCATGCCCCAGGGGCTCTTCCAGGCGGGCTCTCCGGGCTTCTGGGCCTTCCACAGGGCGAAGTCCATGGGGTTCTTCTTCACGTCGTCCACCTCTACCCGCTTGCCCGCTTCCCGGTCCTCCAGGTTCTGGCCGGACAGCTTGCCGTAGTCCGAGTCGGAGGCGGTGTCGAAGTACACGTCCCCGTTCACCGCGTAGGCGTGGCCGGTATCCTCCAGCTTCTTGATGAGGCGGATGATCTCCCCGATGTGCTGGGTGGCCCGGGGATGCACGTCGGCCTTCTCCACGCCCAGGGCTTGGGCGTCTTTAAAGTACTCGGCGATGTAGCGGTCCGCCAGCTCGGCCACGGTGGTATTCTCCTCCTTGGCCCGGTTGATCAGCTTGTCGTCGATGTCGGTAAAGTTCTGCACAAAGGTCACCTTATACCCCTGATGGCGCAGAAAGCGGCGCAGGGTGTCGAAGATGATGAAGGGCCTGGCGTTGCCGATGTGGAAGAAATTGTACACCGTGGGGCCGCAGGCGTAGATGCGCACTTCCCCCTCGTGGACCGGAACCAGTTCCTCCTTGCGGCGGGTCATGGTATTATAGATCCTCATCCTTCTGTTCCTCCTTGCGGTTTTTCAGGCAATCGTCGCAGCATTCCTGCTGGCAATCCTCGCATTCCTGAGGGATGCGGCGCTGAAGGCACTTTTCCATCTGTTCCACCCGCCGGGTCAGGCTCTCGATGCGCTCCTTCACCGGGTCGGGCAGGTTCACCTGATCCAAATCCGCGTTGGCGGGTTTCTTGCCCGCCTGGCGCACGATGCGCCCCGGATTGCCCACCACGGTGGCGTAAGGGGGCACTTCCTTGAGCACCACGGCGCTGGCGCCGATCTTCACCCCGTCCCCCACGGTAAAGGGGCCCAGCACGCGAGCGCCCGCGCCGATGACCACGTTGTTGCCGATGGTGGGGTGGCGCTTGCCCACGTCCTTGCCGGTACCGCCCAGGGTGACGCCCTGGTACAGGGTCACGTCGTCGCCGATCTGGGCGGTTTCGCCGATGACCACCCCCATTCCGTGGTCGATGAACAATCCCTTGCCGATCTGCGCGCCGGGGTGGATCTCAATGCCGGTGATGCGCCGGGTGCGCTGGGAGACGATCCGGGCCAACAGCTTCATGTTATGGGTCCACAGCCAGTGTGCCCGGCGGTGCCGCCGTACCGCCCGGAAGCTGGGATAGCACAGGATGACCTCCAGGGCTGTGCGGGCGGCAGGGTCCCGGGTGAGCACGGCTTCCACATCGCTTCGCCAATGCTTGAACATAACTGCCTCCAAACAAAAAGCGCACCCCGTCACAGAGACGCGGCACGCGTGGTTCCACTCTGCTGAAAGGGCACGGTAAGCCCTTCCGCTTTCAGGCGGAATAACGCCCGCCAGACGGCTGCCCCTACCCGGCGGGTTCAGGGCGCGGCTCGCGGGCGCACTTGGACGCGCATGCCTCGGGGCGGCTTGCAGCCGGCGACCGCCCTCTCTGAAACCGGCAAAAACGCGCTTACTCCTCCCGGTCAAAGCCTTTGTAAACTATTATATGCGTCCCTCCCCGCCGCCGTCAAGGGTTTGCAGGTAAATTTCCCCGTAGCCTGGGGGCGGGGGGTGGGGACCGG
This sequence comes from Candidatus Excrementavichristensenella intestinipullorum, assembly GCA_018711685.1. Classification (GTDB taxonomy): domain Bacteria; phylum Bacillota; class Clostridia; order Christensenellales; family Aristaeellaceae; genus Excrementavichristensenella; species Excrementavichristensenella intestinipullorum. The sequence goes on from DVHZ01000165.1 coordinate 2,592, forward strand.
GGCGCTTTGCGCCCCGG
>DVHZ01000166.1 GCA_018711685.1 Candidatus Excrementavichristensenella intestinipullorum
GGGCGGGCGCAGCCCGCCCGGCTCGCGCATCGGGGCGGATGGAAGGCGTCCTTCCATCCGCCCCTTCCCCCGCATGTCGGCTTGCTTCGGGGCCGCTTTTCGCTCCGGGCTCTTTAGGACGGGTTCCCTACGCTCAGATATTTCGGGCCGCTTCCCGGTCCGGGCTTTCCGGGACGCGGCTTCGGCGGCAGGGCTTTGAGACCGGAGAGGGGTAGGGGAGAGGCGGAGGGCGCATATATGCATGATTCTGTATAACTTCGCCGCCGACACGACAAATTTACCTGGCTTTAACTGAAATTGCAGGGATATACCCGGATATGCGTTGTATAATACCTGCATAAAATGATTGGAGGATTCCACCATGAAACAGTTGTTCAAGGCGCTGGCACTGGTTTTGGTACTGGTTTTCGCGATGAGCGGCGCGGCCATGGCCGCCACCTATACCGTGGGCACCAACCCGGAATTCCCGCCCTTTGAGTACGTAGGGGACGACGGCGAAGTGACCGGCATCGACGTGGACATCATCAACGCTTTGATGGCCATCGTGGACCCGGAGGCCGAGGTGGTCATCGAGTCCATGGCCTTTGACGCGCTGCTGCCCTCCCTGGCCACCGGCCAGATCGACATCGTCATCGCGGGCATGAGCGCCACCGAGGAGCGCCGGCAGTCCGTGGACTTTACCGAAGCCTACTTCGTGGCCAATCAGGCCATCCTGGTGAAGGCCGACGACGACACCGTCACCACCGCCGAGGACCTGGCGGGCAAGACCGTGGGCGTGGTGCTGGGCTACACCGGCGACCTGTACGTCACCGACAACGTGGCCGACGCCCAGATCGAGCGCTACGACAAGGGCGTGGACGCGGTGCAGGACCTGGTGGCCGGCCGCCTGGACGCGGTGGTCATCGATAACGCCCCGGCGGAGTCCTTCGTCAACAGCACCGGCGGCGCGGCCAAGATCGGCGGCATCATCGAGACCGGCGAAGTGTACGCCATCGCCCTGCCCAAGGGCAGCGACGAGCTGTGCGCCAAGATGAACGAGGGCCTGAAGCAGCTCACCGAGGACGGCACCATCGACGCCATCGTCACCAAGTTCATCGCCGCCGAATAACCAACAACCGCTTTGCTCAAGCGGAGAGCGTCCCGGGCGGACGCCCTCCGCTTGATAATGTATAACGCCCGCCGGAAAGGAAGATGGACATGCAAGGGATCGCCGACTGGTTTGCCGGTATCTGGCAGCAGTTCGAGTTCAACATCATTCAAGGGGACCGGTATACCATGCTGCTGGACGGCCTGGGCACCACGGCCACCGTGGCCCTGGGCGCGGCGGTGATCGGCGTGGTGCTGGGCAGCCTGGTGGCGCTGATGCGCCTGTCCAGGATACGGGTGCTGAAAGCGGCGGCCAACGTGTACGCCGACGTGATCCGGGGCACCCCCGTGGCGGTGCAGCTGCTGATCATGTGGTTCATTGTGCTGGTGAACACCCCGGTGAGCAAGACCGGCGCGGCCATATTGGCCTTTGGCCTCAACAGCGCCGCCTACGTCAGCGAGATCGTCCGGGGCGGCATATTGTCCATCGACAAGGGGCAGACCGAGGCGGGGCGCTCCCTGGGCCTTTCCAGTTCCGCCACCATGATGCTCATCGTCATCCCCCAGGCGCTGAAAAACGTGTTTCCCTCCCTGCTCAACGAGTTCATCACCCTGCTGAAGGAAACCTCGGTGGTGGGCTTTATCGGGCTGATGGATTTGACCAAGGCCGGAGACTACATCCGCAGCCGCACCTTCTCCGCCTTCTTCCCGCTGCTCACCGTGGCGGCCATCTACCTGGTGCTGGTGCTGGGGCTGAGCCGTATCTTCGCCCGAATCGAGAGGAGGCTGCGTCAGAGTGATAACTACTAAGGGCTTAACCAAGGACTTTGGCGCTCTGCACGTGCTGCGGGGCATCGACCAGCACGTGGAAAAGGGCGAAGTGGTGGTGGTCATCGGCCCCTCGGGCTCGGGCAAGAGCACCTTTTTGCGCTGCCTCACCCTGCTGGAGGAGCCCACAGCCGGGCAGATCTTCCTGGACGGGGAGGAGATTACCGCCAAGCACGTGGACATCAACCGCATCCGCCGCCGGATGGGCATGGTGTTTCAGCAGTTCAACCTGTTTCCCCACAAGACGGTGCTGGAGAACATCATGCTGGCGCCGGTGCACCTGAAAATGGCCACCAAGGAGCAGGCCAAGGAAAAGGCCATGGCCCTGTTGGAACGGGTAGGCTTAACCGATAAGGCCCAATCCTATCCCAAGCAGCTGTCCGGCGGCCAGCAGCAGCGCATCGCCATCGTGCGGGCGCTGGCTATGGACCCGGAAGTGATGCTCTTCGACGAGCCCACCAGCGCCTTGGACCCGGAGATGGTGGGAGAGGTGCTGGAGGTCATGAAGAGCCTGGCCCGTTCGGGCATGACCATGGTGGTGGTCACCCACGAGATGGGCTTCGCCCGGGAGGTGGGCGACCGGGTGCTGTTCATGGACGAGGGCCTGGTGGTGGAGGAGGGCACGCCGGAGCAGGTATTCGGCAACCCCCAGAACAAGCGCACCCAGGATTTTTTGAGCAAGCTGCTGTAAGGGAACGGGGCGGATGGAAGGCGTTCTTCCATCCGCCCCGATGCGTGAGCCGGGCGGGCGCAGCCCGCCCGGCTCACGCCCGCCCGGCCCGCCCCCGGGGCCAAGGCCGCAGGCCTTGGCCCCGGGGGCGGGCCGGGCGGGCCT
>DVHZ01000167.1 GCA_018711685.1 Candidatus Excrementavichristensenella intestinipullorum
GTCAGGCGGTGGGCCAGGAGCCATAGGGCGATGACTGGGGGGAGGGCGCAGGCCAGAATTAGGCTGGCACTCGGGGTGAGCGGGATGGCGGCGGGAAGGGGAAGGGCGGTTTGCACCCAGGTAAGCAAGCCGCACAACATCCCGTGGAGCAGCTTGCCCAGCGCCAAGTGGCGCTTCTTTACTTCTGGAACTTGGGCGGCGTTTTGCAGAAATACCGCCAGGCCGCCCGCCCCGCAGAAGAAGCCCAAGACGGTCAATTTAACCTGTCCAGGCAGCGGCCAGGCGGCGATTTGTCCACAGCCACCGGTGATCTCCAGCAAGGGCAGCAGTGCTGGGCCCAGCCCTCCAGCGGCGAGCAGGATCAGCCGGGCCAACACGCCAAAGCATACCATCCAGCCGCATACCGTGAGTACCCCCGCCACTGCCCCCCGAAGAGGCGGCTCCGCCCAACCGGAACGGCTTTCGCCGCCGCACACCACCTTCTCTTGCCCCCGAAAGGCATGGCGCAGCAATAGCCCACTCAGCAGCACGGCGCCGATCTGACTTTGCAGCAGCACGCGTCCCAGGGCGGGGTCGCCCAACATGGCGCCGCCCACCGAGGCCACCAAAAAGGCAGGGCTGAGCCCCGCGCTGAGCAACAGGGTCCGGGTAGCCTGGGCTCCGGTCATGCCTTCCTTTACCCGGCTGAGGGCAGTTGCCCCCGCCGGACTGCCCGCCATGAACCCAACGGCCAGTGGCGCGGCTCCGCGGCCCGGACAGCCAAACAGCCCTTCCATCCCCCGGCCTAGCGCCCGCTCATACAGCGCCGCGGCCTCTGGACAGCACAGGGCCGGGGTGACGGCAAAGAAGGGCAACAGCGCCGGGGCGAAAGCACGAGCCCACAGGGACATGGCCTCCAATGCCGCTTCCAGAGCGGGGCCCGGAAAGACCAGCAAGAGGGCGCAGGCCAGCGCCGCCCCTAAGGGCTTGGCGTATGTCTTCAAACCAGTTCTACAGGCAGCGCTTTCCGCTGGCCGGGCTTCACCCGACTGGGGCCCGGTAGTCCTGCCTTCAGAGAAATATTGAGAAGAACAAACCGAGGTCTTGTTTTGCGAAAAACAGACCGATGGCTCGTCTTTGCACGAACAGACCGGAGTCGTATTGCAAGCAAAACAGACATCAGTCCGGTTTCGGGCAAACCGGACCCGGGCCCCCTCGCCTTTCAACGCACCCACAGCTGGCGAAAGCGGGATAGGGGATTTCCCTCTGAAGGATGAGGGGCCTTGAGCGGGAGATTCTTCCTCAATTGCCTCGTTTCTCTTACAATTAAAAGGAAGACGCCTCAGGATACAGGGGTGGCAGAGGCCCTTCCGGCCTAGCCGAAGGGGGACGGCGGCCTTTTTAGCGGGAGGGAATTCCATGCGATTCGCTTTCAATTTCGCCCCGTTTTGTCCCGGAATTTTCCTATATTCTTTCACGGATGGGCACAGTTCAATTCCCAGCTTCGCCATAGGTTCCACCTCCTTGGCAAGGCTATGCGCCGCCTGGGATTGGGCAGAACAAAACGTAATCAAAACTACGCGAAAACGAAACGTCGTGACCGTATAATATACCTGACGGTCTATGAGGACCGGGAAACGGAGTGCTTTATGAGGATAAACGCTAAGGCGGTTGTAGCCCTGGCGGCGGCGCTGGTTGTGCTGGCGGCGTGGGCCATGGGCTGTTTGGCTTTAGAAGAGCAGGGCCAGGACATAGAGGTTGCGGCCCAGGCGGCTCAGGAGGAGTCCGCCCCGCAGCAGGCCCTATCCGGGGAAGATGGGCGGGGGGATGCCCAGACAGAACAATCCACAGATCACAGTGATGACGGCCCGGCAGGCCAGGATGCCCAAGAGGATGGGACCCCGGCGGCGGACGAGGCCCCGGTGGAAGAGGGCCAGCAAGACCAAGAAACTCAGGAGGGCGAAGAAACCCCAGACCGGGCCCAGGGCGAACAATCTCCTCAGGGAGAAAAGCCGGCGGAGGAAAGCCGGGATGAAGCGGGACGGAGGGCTCTGGACCGCATTAAAGTATCCATCAATCAGGATGTGCTTCAACCCGGTTCACGAGCGCGCACCCAGGTGGCCTATTTCCCCAAGGGCTGGCGCAAGGATGCGCCGGTAAGCTGGTCCAGCTCGGAACCCCATTTGGTGACGGTAAACAAGAGCGGGTTGGTTCGCGTCAATCCGGACGCCCAGGTTCCCCGGGAGGGCGCATACGTAGATATTTGGGCATGTACTACCGATGGAAGCCTGGTCATGGACTGCGTGACGGTGCGGGTTATGCCTGCTACTCAATCCCTGCGTCTGGCCCAGGAGCAGGTGGCTTTGAGCCTGACGGGGGAGACTTTCGCGGGAGTGGCCGTGGAAATGCAGCCGGAGAGTCTGGTGGGCCTGGCCAAAGTGCGCTGGGAGAGCTCCGACGAATCGGTGGTCAAGGTGAGCGCTTCCGGCGCAGGCGAGGCGGCCATGCTATACGCCGTGGGGCCGGGGAACGCCACCGTCACCGCTCGTGCCCAAGACGGTTCGGGTTGTTCCGCCAGCTTGACCGTGACCGTGCAATAGAAGGACAATCCCTTGATTTTAAGGGCTGCGGGGCGCCGCGGCCCTGTTTTTTTGCTTCGTCAACCCGGGCCGCCCCAGGAGTGGCAAAGGGCTCGGCGGCAGGCCCGCACTGCTGGGTAGAGAAAGATGATTGTCGTTGACAGTCACCTGCGGTTGTGCTAAGATAAAGAGACGCCGGGGAATTTGCCCGGCGGATGTTGTACAATTTCCCCAATTATGGGCCGTGTGAGGAGGAGAAACCGTGAAGAAAATGACCTTTGCGCTGTGTTTTGGCAACCGGGGCTTTATGCCGGGAGAGCTGATCTTGGGTGCGCGGCAGGATATGGTGAAAGCAGTTACCGATGCGGGCTACGACTACATTATGATGGAGGAAGCCGCTACCCGTTACGGCGCGGTGGAAACCCGGGACGAGGGACTGCTCTACGCCAAATGGCTAAAGTCTCACGAGGGTCAGTACGACGGCGTCATCTTCTGCCAGCCCATCTTTGTGGACGAAAACGGGGCCATCAACGCCCTGCAGGATGCGGGGGTACCCATCCTGATGCAGGCCTATCCCGACGAGATCGGCAAGATGGACTTCGCCCACCGCCGCGACGCCTACTGCGGCAAGTTTTCCGTCACCGACGTATTCACCCAGTACGGGGTGCCCTTCACCGTTTTCAAGCCCCACGTGGTCCATCCCCTTACGCCCGCGTTCCAGCAGAACTTGCAGGACTTCGCCGCGGTATGCCGGGTGGTGAACGGCATGAAGCGGTTTAACCTGGGCTGCATCGGCGCCCGTACCACCGCCTTTAAGACGGTGCGTTTCGACGAGATCGCCCTGCAAAAGTACGGCATCAATGTGGAATCCTTCGACCTGTCGGAGCTGTTCGAGAAGGTGCGGGCCAAGGCCGACGCCGACCCGGTGGTGGCCGCCAAGCTGGAGAAACTGAAGAACTATACCGATTTTAGTGGCGTGCCCGCCGCCAATGCCCTCACCTTGGCCAAGATTGGCGTGGTGGTGGACGAATACATCGAGGAGTACCATTTGGACGCCCTGGCCCTGCGCTGCTGGAACGAAATGGAAACCTACCTGCGGGTATGCCCCTGCGTGCTCCTCAGCGAGCTCAACGATCGGGGCATCGCTGCCAGCTGCGAAATCGACATGTGCTCCGCCATTACCATGCGGGCCATGCAGCTGGCCAGCCAGCAGCCCGCTGCGGTGCTGGACTGGAATAACAACTACGGCGACGACGAGAACAAGGTGGTGCTGTTCCACTGCGGCCCGGTAGCCCAGAGCCTGATGGCCGCCAAGGGCACGGTGGGCGAACACAAGATGTTCGCCAAGAACGACCCGGGCTCCGGTTGGGGCTGCAACGAGGGGCGCATCGCCGCCTTCCCCATGACCTTCTCCAACTGCCAGACCAAGGATGGAAAAATCGTGCTCTACGTCAGCGAGGGGCAGTTTACCGCCGATCCCATCGAGGACGGCTACTTCGGCTGCGGCGGCGTCGCCCAGATTCCCGACCTGCAGAACAAGCTGATCAAGCTGGCCCGGGGTGGCTTTAAGCACCACACCAGCGTGGGCAAGGGCCATATGAAGGACGTGCTCACCGAGGCGTTTACCACCTATTTGGGCTACGACGTGGTGGAGATCTGAGGGAGAATGATGCAGTACGGAACCATTCCTGGCGTGGAAAGGCCGGTGTCGCGCATTCTGTTCGGCACCGCTACGCCCATCCTATTTAACGCCTTTCGCTCGGTATACGGCGAAGCGCCGGATTTCCCCCAGCGCTTGAACGCCGCCTTCGACCTGCTGGATACCATGTACGCCTTGGGCATCAACGCCTTCGACTGCGCCGACCATTACGGCGAGGAACCCTTGGGCGAGTGGCTGGAGGCCAGGGGGCTGCACGACAAGTGCGTCATCCTCACCAAAGGCGCCCACCACAACCGCTGGCGCAAGCGGGTGACCGATTTTGATATCCTCTACGATTGCCACAATTCCCTGGCAAAGCTGAAGACCAGCCATATCCAGCTGTATCTGCTGCACAGGGACGATCCCCAGGTGCCGGTAGGACCCATCATGGAGACGCTGAACCGGCTGCACGCGGAGGGCAAGATTGGCGTGTTCGGGGCCAGCAATTGGACCATGGAGCGCATGATGGAGGCCAACGAGTACGCCTATAAGCACGGCTTGGTCCCCTTCACCGTGTCCAGCCCCAACTTTGGCCTGGCCAATCAGCTGGACGACCCCTGGGGCGGCGGATGCGTTACCATTTCCGGCCCGCAGAACCGGACGGTGCGGGCCTGGTACAGGGACAACCATATTCCCATCATGGCGTATTCCGCCCTGGGCCGGGGCTTTTTCTCCGGCGCGTTCCGCCATGACCAGCCCGAAAAGGCGGCAGCGCTGCTGGACCAGGCAGCCCGCAAGGGATACGATTACCCGGAAAACTACGAGCGGCTGCGCCGCTGCGAGATATTGGCCCAGGAAATGGGCGTATCGGTTTCCCAGATCGCCATGGCCTGGATCTTCAACCAGCCGGGGCTGGAGGTTTACGCTCTGTCCGGCGCCACCAGCAAGGCCCACATGCAAGCCAACATTGACGCAGCGGATATCCGCCTGACGCCCCGGCAGTGTGAGTGGTTGGATTTGGAGCAGGAGAATTGCTGAACCCAGCGCCGAAAAAGTCAGCGGGCCGCCCTCCAAGGGCCGGCCCGCTGGGTTAATGGAGCGCTTTTGACGAGGAAAGGATTTTGCCTGGAGTCCAACCGCCGTAGGCGGTTGGGCCTGGGGAGGGGGGCCGGGGGCCCGGGGAGCGAAGCCCCCCGGGCCCCCGGCTCCCCTCCCCAGGCCTTTGATTTTCGCGATACAGGGGGAAGAGCCCCCTCGAACGCCGGAGCCTCGGCCCCCCCTACGTCATGCTGCAGAGGCGTCCTGGGAAGAGGGGCTTTTCCATGGCCCGGCGCGATAAGCGGAAATGGACAATAGGGCCGCTACGCACCAGCCCACGGGCCAGGCCCACCAAATGCCCTGAGCGCCCAGCGAGGTTTGGGACAAGGCGACGGCCAACCCCACGCGGAGGATCAGGTCCACAAAGGTGGAAATCATGAACTGGCGCATCAGGCCGGAGCCTCGCAGAACGCCGTCGGCCACCAGCTTGGCCGAGACGAAGAAGTAAAAGGGGGACAAAATGCGCAAAAAGTCCAGCCCGGTTTGAAGGGCCACGGCGGTGGCTTGCTCCAGAAACAGGTTGAGCACAAAGCGTCCGGCAAAAAAGTACAGCAGAAACAAGGGCAGGCTGAGCATCCAGATTAGCTTGACGCCCGCCCGGAATCCTTGCTGAATCCGCTCCAGCCTGCCAGCGCCCAAATTCTGGGCGGTGTAATTGGAAATGCCGTTGCCCAAAGTGGTAAAGGAAGTGATTACCAAATTGTTCAGCTTAACCGCTGCGGAATAACCGGCCATCACTCCGGTGCCGAAATTGTTGATGACGCCCTGTATGACGATATTGCCTACGGAGATAAAGCTCTGCTGCAAAATGCTGGGCACAGCGATGAAAGTGATCTGCTTGAGGATGGGGAAGGAGAAGAGGGCGGGCTTGCCCTCAGTCTTCAGGCCCCGCAAGCGCCCCAGCACGGCGCCCAGGGCCAGGACGCAGCTAACGCCCTGGCAGAGAAAGGTGGCCCACGCCACACCCGCAACCCCCATGGCGAAGGCTGTTACGAACAGAATATCCACCGCGATATTGGCGATGGAGGAAAAGGCCAGAAAGATAAAGGGGGTACGGGAATCGCCCAAGGCGGAAAAGATGCCGGTAGAAATATTGTAAAAAAACACGAAGGGCAGGCCCCAGATATAGATATCCAGATAGAGTTTGGAATCGGCCAGGGTTTCGGCGGGGGTATTGATGAGCAGCAGCAATTTATCGCAGGTCAGGACCCCTGCGGCCATGAGGCCGGCGCACAGCAGGGCGCTGGCGATGCAGGCCGTATAGACGGCGGTTTTCATCTTATCGTAGGCCTTTGCGCCGAAAAACTGAGATACCACCACGGAGCAGCCAATATTGCAGCCGAAGGCAAAAGCGATGAAAATCAAGGTGACCTCGTAGCTGTTGCCCACGGCGGCCAAGGCGTTTTCGCCGATGAACTTTCCGGCCACCAAACTATCGGCGATATTATAGAGCTGCTGGAAAATGATGCTGCCAAACAGGGGCAAGCAGAACTTCCACAGGACGGTTTCGGGCCGTCCCACGGTCAGGTCCTTGTTCATGGAAGGCATCCTCCTTCCGGCCCGAGGGCAAAGTAAAACAAAGGTCCCCTCTGGGCCGCGACTTATTATAAAACAGCCCAAGGGGGGCATGTAAGCACGATTGGGCTATAATACTGCAAGGGATATATGTAAGAGGGGTTGAGATTCATTGTCCGCCATGCCGGATAGGGCCATGACACCCCCCTTCTCAGGCGCAAACGGGCCGGTTTCCCTGGAGAACCGCCGCCGGTATCCCGGCCGGGAGACCGGGTTTTCCGCTGAGCGGGGGGACCGGGGGGGCGGAGCCCCCCGGCCCCCAAGCCCGCCGTTAATGCTCATGTGTATAAAATAACATCATAAGCAGCGAACAAATGGCCAGACGCCCGGCTATTCCGTTTTTAACTGTCGGTTTATTTTTTCGGTTGCCATTTTAATAACGGCTCTATTGTTACCTAAATGCTACTCTGCTATCATAAGGTATAAACCAAAGGGAGGTGCGCTATGAAAATCAATCAGATTATTCGGCAAAAGCGGAAAGAGCTATCTTTGACACAAGAGCAAATAGCAGATTTTTTAGGTGTATCCACGCCGGCTGTTAATAAGTGGGAGAAAGGAAGCACTTATCCAGATATAACCCTTTTGCCAGCGTTGGCACGCTTGCTTAAGATCGATTTGAACACGTTAATGTCTTTCAATGACGATTTAACGGATATAGAGATTGAAAATTTTGTTGATGAAGTCGACAAGACGGTTCAGGAGCAGGGCTATGATGCCGCTTTTCAAAAGGCCATCAACAAAATACATGAATATCCCACCTGCGACAGATTGATATATTCTGCCATTCTTTATTTGGAGGGGGCGCTTACTCTTTACAATGTAGCTGAGGTTGAACCATACCAAAAAATATATGAAACGTTTTATAAGCGTTTGACTACGAGCCAAATTCCAGAAATAAGGGATACCGCAACCAGCATGCTGATTTCCTATGCGCGAAATAAAGGAGATTTTTCAAGGGCAGAGGAACTGATAAATTCATTGCCATTTTCTACAATAGACAGAGAAGAACAATTAGCCATCCTTTATCAACGGCAGGAACGATATCAAGACGCAGAAAAAATCTGGGAGCATCGTGCTATACAAAGAATGTCCGAGATTCAAACGGCTTTAATAAATATGTTGGAAATCGCATTGCATGAAAAACGGGAGAGGGATGCGGACTTTTTGGCGGATTTATACGAAGCCGTTACCCGTCAATTTTGTTTTCCAGAATGGATGCGCTACAGCGCCCATTTGCAACTGGCTTTAGTAAAAAAAGATAAGGATAGAAGCGTGTCTATTCTTCGAAAAATGTTACCTGCCATGAAGAAAGAGTGGAATGCACAAAATTGCCCGTTATATCGCAACGCAGACGGTAGCGGTTCCACATGGCTTTCGGGTAAACTGGCCAAAACAATTGCTGATGAGTTGACAAGCAATGAAGAATATACATTTCTTCGTGATGATTCGGCATTTGAAAAACTCATAACGCAATTTAAAGATGAAAAATATTCGCGTTCTGATAGCAAAGTTAGCCGAGCCAGTCAACGGTCAAGATGAAGGAGCTGCGCCGCCGTCGACAGCCCCGTCCGCCTTTGCTGGTAGGCAGACAAAGGGCGACAGCACGCTTGGCTGACGCTCCTTGTCTGCCATGATTCTCTAACTGTTATCAGCCCTTCCTGTCCTCAAGTTCGGACAGAATAGCGCGAAATGATTCGTTTTGTACCTCTCCTTATCTTATTTCTTGTCTTGCCGACGAAAATTGGACACAAGAACCATTTTTTCTGCGATTTTATTCAGATTGATCCTCCAAACACTTCAAAATGGGATTAATATATTTCCTATCTGAAATATCATAAGACGAGGATATAGTTTTTATCATTTCTTCATCTTCTGCCGTCTTGTCTTTCTTTGATTTGAGGACCTTGATGAATATCTTCATCATAAGCCTTGATGATACGGGCATTTTTTCATAATTAAATCCGCCTGGACAATAGAACACATCGACTCTGCTTTGTTCCGAGTCGTTGAAATTCTTTTTAAGCGCGGCTTCAATTTCTGGATTATCCAACGGACTACCGCCAACACAAAACACGATCAGTTTTCTTCCCGCCCATTTATGCATATTGCCTTTGAACCAACTGAGTTTCTTAATACCTCCCGCACACACCCAACTTCCAAACACGATTGCTCCATATACGGACAAATCGTTCTTCTTCGCTTCGGATAATTCAAAGCAATCAGCGCCCCTTGCTTCTGCTATCCACTCGGCATAGCGCTTTGTAAATCCTGTCTGCGAATTATATATTACGGCTGTTTTCATTGATTCACTCTTCCTTCCCATTCCGTTTTCAAAAAAAAGTGGCCGTTCCGATATGCTGCTCGCTACCTGTGGATTTGCTTCCGCTTTATAAAATCATTTAAAATAATGCTGCTCCAATTTCTTATGATAATATCTCGTTGTCAGGGATAGGGGATGGGCTCGCTGTCCTCGTCTTGTTTTGCTTCTCAATCAACCATAGGCCTTAGGGGCGGGATTGGAAGGATTTCGGGGGGTTGGGCGGCAAACTGGCTTTCCCGCCGGCTGTGCAGGACGGCAAGAAAGACCGGAGGCGCGGGCCTCCGGTGGGACAAAGGGCACAGGGGGGATAAGCCTCCCGGCAGGGGAGGCGGGGACGGCTCAACTGACTGCGACTTGACAGGAGCGCAGCACTTCCAGGGCCGCCTGATGCTTTTCGGGAGTAACGCCGGCGCACAGCTGGCCGTTCAGGCTGAGATGGGCTTCGGGAAGGGCGGCTTTGATGAGCAGGGCGTTGGACACCACGCAAATGTCGGTACACACGCCGCACAACTCGATTTCCATGCCCTTGCCCTCATCCAAGCCCTTGTCCTGGCATAGCGCGGCCAAGATGCGGGCCAGTTTGGGAGAACCAAAGGAACCCTTTTCCACGAGCTGGGCCTGAGGACCCGCCGCTTCTTCCACCTGGGCGTTCAATTTCCAGCCAGGGGTGTCCCGGATACAGTGGGGCGCCGGCAGCAGCCGCCCCTCCTGGGTGTCCAGATAATCGGGGCCATGGGTATCCAAGGTAAGGAAGATTCGCTCCCCCTGGGCGCGGGCCTGATGCAGCCGTGCGCACACGTCTGGAAGAATATTTTTGGCTTCGGGAGAGCCTAAGGGGCCGTCAATAAAATCGTTTTGCATATCCACCACGATGAGTACCCGTACCATGTGTATCACCTCATGATATATTATACCGCTTTTGCGGAAAATTGACAACCGGGCATTGGAGGGCGAATCCAAGACAGTGCCCAGGCGGTGTCGGGAGGCACGAAGGGGGCCGCGGCATCTCCGGGAGAGACGAAATCGTCTCTAAAGGGCTGAAACGGCCCCGGAAACGCTGGCGAATGGGGAGAGGAAAGGGCGCAAGTGTTATCTTCCTGGCAAATTTCCCTTGGAGCGGGCAATATGGTTTGCAGACTTGACGGGCTATGCTATAATATAAAGATGTATGGATAGATGGCCCGAAGGGCCATGGGAACAGGAGGCGGATCCGGTGGGTCAAAGAATTATCCTGGCGTCCACTTCGCCCCGGCGGCGGGAGCTGCTGGAGAAGATGGGCCTGGAGTACGAACTGCGGCCCCGGGAGACCGACGAGAGCGTGGACGCGCCGCCCCGGGAGGCAGTGGCCTGTTTGGCGCAGCGCAAGGCCCGGGCCTCTGCCCAGGGCCTGAGCCGGGGGCTGGTGCTGGGGGCGGATACCCTGGTGGCGCTGGACGGAAAGGCCCTGGGCAAGCCCCGGGACAGGGAGGAGGCCAGGGCCATGCTGGCCGCGCTGTCGGGGCGGGGGCATCAGGTGTTTACCGGAGTATGCCTGTTGGACGCGGCTACAGGGTGGGCGCGGGTGGAGGTGGAGGAGACTTGGGTTCACTTCCGGCCCTTGAGCCCGGCGGAAATCGCCGCTTATGTGGACAGCGGCGAACCCATGGACAAGGCGGGAGCATACGCCATTCAGGGCGGCGCGGGGGCCTTTGTGGACAGGATAGAGGGTTCTTTTGAAAACGTGATGGGCCTGCCCATCCAACTGCTGGGACGGATGCTGAAGGAGATGGAGGGCTGAGGATGGGCTTTTTTACCGGCGAAGGCATTGCCATCGATTTAGGTTCGGCCAATACCACGATTTATTTGGAGAACGAGGGCATCGTGCTGCGGGAGCCCACCAGCGTGCTCACCCTGCTGGACGATCCTGCCGCGGTGTTGGCGGTAGGCGGCGACGCCTATGCCATGAGCGGCCGGGGAGGCGAGCAGACCCTATTGCAATTCCCGGTGATGGACGGGGCGGTGACCGACGCGGATTTGGCCGCGCTCTTGATGATCGCCTTGGCGGAAAAGGCCACAGGGCGGCGCAAACCCATGGAAAAGGCCCAGCTGCTGGTGAGCATGTCCCAGGGGCTCACCAAGGTGGAGCGGGAGGCGCTGCTGCAGGCCATCCGCATAACCGGGGCCAAGCGTTCCGTTGCGGTGAAAACGCCCCTGGCCGCCGCCTTGGGCGCGGGGCTCACCGTGGATCAGCCCAGGGGCTCCATGGTGGTGGTGCTGGGGGGCGGGGTGACCGAGATCGCCGTGCTATCCATGAACGCCATCGTGGCGGCCCGGTCCATGCGCACGGGGCTATTGTCCATGGACGAGGCCATCGTGCGGTATATGCGCCGCAAGAAAGGGGTCATTATCGGTCTGTCCACAGCCGAGGACCTGAAATGCGATATCGGTTCCGCCGCACTGCCCGAGCAGGACGAGGACCTGGACGATCTGCTGGAGGCGGATCTGCCGGAAGAAGACAAGCCCCAGCGGGAGGGGGAAGGCCAGGATGGGCCCAATAGCCAGGAAGAGGCCGTTCCCCAGGGTGAAAAAGCGCTGCTCAAGGGGCGGGACGTGAAGACCGGAAAGCCTACCACCGTCACCGTCACCACCCGGGATATCGCTTTGGCGCTGCGGGAGCCGGTGCGGCTATTGTTGGACGCGGTGAAGGACGCCCTGGGGCGAATGCCCAAGGAATTGGCGGGGGATATATTGGAGGCGGGCATTACCCTGTCTGGAGGCGGGGCCCTGCTGCGGGGCCTGGCGCCCTTGCTGGCGGAGCGGGCGGGCTTGCCCGTGTCGGTGGGGGAGCATCCCCACGAGGACGTGATTCTGGGCCTGGGCATGTTGGCGGGAGATGAAAAGCTGCTGCGCGGGGCGTTGCAGGCCGGTTCCGCCCAGGAACAGTAAGCCGCGCCTGGACCGGCGGCCCTGGATGGCGTAGAAAGCGGGCGTCCAAGGCCGGTGGAGTTGGGAACGGCGCAGAGCATACATAAGGAGCGAACACAGTCTATGGCGCGTAGAACGGACAAGGGGCAGTCCCCCAGACTGATCCGGGCCATCCGGCCGGGGTCGGGCCAGGGCGGGGGGAAGGCCGCCAAGCCCAAGCGAAAGAAAAAATCCAGTCCCGTAGGCCGGGCGGCTTTCGCCCTGTTGGTCACCGCTGCGGTGCTGGCTTTGGCCTTTTTCCTGATGGTGCGGGATCAGGGCAATATCAGCCTGGCGGAAAACACGGTGGGCTCCATATTCGCCCCCATCCAGAACGCCTTGTCCTCCGCCACCCGCTATATGCGGGACCTGGTGCAGGGGGCCAAGGACTACGTGCGCATGGGTCAGGAGCTAGAGCTGGCCCAGCAGGAGAACGCCACCCTGAAATTGCAGGTGCAAGCCCTGGAGGAGGAGGCGCTGGAGAATGAGCGGCTCAAGGAGCTGCTGGAGGCCAAGGAGCGCTACGAATCCATGGACCCGGTGTTCGCCTACGTCATCGCCAGAGACCCGGGGATCTGGTACAATACCTTTTCCATCAATCGAGGGACCCAGGACGGCATCCAGGTGGACATGGCAGTGGTCACCGGCGACGGGCTGGTGGGCCGGGTGATGGAGGTAGGGCTCAACTACGCCAAGGTACTCTCTATCATCGACACCCGCTCCGGAGTGGCCTGCCTCATCGAGCGCTCCAGGCAACAAGGGGTGATGCGGGGCCAGGTGACCGACGAGTCCCAGACCCAGGAATGCTACATGTATCACCTGCCCAAGGTAAACAACATTGCCCCCGGCGACGTGGTGCTCACCTCCGGGGAGGACGCGGTGTTCCCCAAAGGACTCAAGGTGGGCACCGTGGCCTCGGTATCCCGGCAGAGCGGGTTGTCGGATCAGTACATCGTGGTGGTGCCCTCGGTGGATTTCCAGCACATTGAGGAAGTGCTGGTGCTGCGCACGGCGCCGGTGGATTCGGGGGAGGCCCTGGAGCCCCTGCCCACGCCTACGCCCCGGCCCACTCCCGAGCCTACGCCTACCCCCACCCCCAGCGGCGAGGAGGGCCAGGAAGTGGATCCGGACGACCAGAACTGGTACTATCCCACCCCCCGGTCCACGCAGGCGGAGGACCTGGACGTCCAGGCCAGCCCCACGCCTAGCCCCACGCCGGACCCCAACGCGCCGCCGGAAGACGCTTGGGTTGGGTAGTACGCTATGGGAGGAAACTAGATGAGGCGTTTTCTGCCGCTGATCTTGGTGCTGGCGGCGCTGCTGCTGGATATTTCGGTGGTGCCCATCCTGGTGAGCCATTGGGCGGTGCCCAGCCTGTCCCTGTGCACGGTGTGCGTGCTGGGACTGCTGCTGGGGCGCACCCGGGGCAGCCTGTACGGCCTGATCGGCGGGGTGCTGATGGACGTGCTGGTGGGCTATCCCTTAGGGCTCAAGGCGGTTTTGTACATCCTGTCGGGGTACTTGTGCGGCGTGGCGGGACGAAAATTTCAGCGCTACCTGCTCACGGTACCCGTGGCGCCCGCCCTGTGCTTCATCCTGTACGAGTGTACCATGATCGTGTACCTGTTCATGGCGGGCAGGCAGTTTTCCGGGGGCGACATGCTCAGGACCCTGGGCAGGATCGCCATAGAGACGCTTTTGTGCCAGTTTTTCTACCTGTGGTTCAATAGAATGCTCAGGCCCAAATGGTCGCGGTACGCGGCCCGGTAAAGGAGGGATGTGGGATGCGGCCCAAGCGGGCGCGATACGTGGTGGTATGCCTTTTGATTGTAGGGGTATTCGCCCTGATCTGGATGAAGATGTACGATTTGCAGATCGTACTGGCCACCGACTATACTCAGCAGGCCCAGTCTAAGACAACCAAGACATTGTCTTTGACCGGAAAGCGGGGCACCATTTACGACGCCAACATGACCCCGCTGGCCTATGACCGGGAATCCTTCAACGTGCAGTTTTACCGGGACCCCTCTCGCTCCAGCGACGAGGACCGGGCGGCCTATACCCAGTCCATCATCAAGACCATCGAACTGGTGGAGGCCAACGGCAAGACCACCATCGACGAGTTCTGGCTGGCCAAGGACGAGGAGGGCAACTGGTACTTTGACACCGGCACCACCAACCCCACCACCGCGGCCAAGCGGGAGGAACAGTGGCGCAGCAACTTTTACCTGACCACCACCCCGGTGGAGGATCTGTTCGATACCCTGTGCACCAACTATGCCATCCCCGAAGAGCTGTCCGAGGAGATGAAGCTGAAGGTGCTGGCGATCTGGCAGAAGTCCAGGATGTACAACTACCTGTCTTTGCCGGTAACCATTGCCGAGGACGTGGGTATGCAGACGGTGGGCGAGGTGGAGGCTCGGTCTGTGGAACTGGATGGCATGTCCATCGAGCAGGGCTACACCCGGGTCTATCCCAAGGGCGACCTGGCCGCCCACGTGATCGGCTATACCTCTAAGATATCCGGCGAGCAGACCCTGCGGGACTATCAGGAGAAGGGCTATTCCACCGACGCTACCGTGGGGCAGGCGGGCATCGAATATTCCATGGAAGCCTACCTCACCCCCCAGATTTCCTACCGGAAGGGGCAGCGGGTGGTGGAGTTGGACAACCGGGGCAAGATCATCCGGGAGATCAGCTATCAGGCTCCGGTGGACGGGGACGACATCATCCTCACCATCGACAGCCAACTGCAGCAGGTGATGCAGGACGCCTTGGAGGCCAACATCAAGGGCATCCACAACTTCCAGGAAAACGAGATGAACAAGAAGGCCTGGCGCCAGGACAACCAGGAAGAACTGCTGGCCTACGAGGAACGGGGTCAGGAGGTGCAGATGGCGACCAGCGGCGCGGCGGTGGCCATGGATCCCAATTCCGGGCGCATCCTGGCCATGGCCAGCTACCCCACCTTTGACCTGAGCCAGTTCCAGGGCGGGCGGGTATCCTCGGCCTACTGGAACGAGCTGGTGAACGACCAGGACAATCCCCTGTACAACCGGGCCATTTCCACCCGGGATACCCCCGGTTCCTGCTTTAAGATGGTCACCGCCCTGGCCGGGCTGATGGAGGGCGCCATTACCCTGGAAACCACCATCTCCGACAAGGGCCCCTTCGACACCGGCGACGTGTCCAACCAGCCCAGGTGCTGGGCCAGCGCCGCCACCCGCAAATCCCAACACCAGAACCAAACCGTGGTGGAGGGCCTGAAGAACAGCTGTAACTACTTCTTCTACCAGGTGGGCATGGATACCGGCATCGACAACCTGGTGAAGTGGGCCGCCCGGCTGGGCCTGACCAGCAAGACCAACATCGAGCTGCCCGCCGAATCCACCAGCTTTGTGGGCAATCAGCTGATGCTGTACGACTCCGACCGGGCCATCGACGACCAATATACCTCCAAGCCCTACTTCGCATCGGTAATGATCAAGCGCAAGCTGCGGGAAGTGGGAGAGGACCGGGGCATCGAGTACGACGAGGACCGGCTGGACAAGGTGGCCAAGATGATCCTAGACCTGGTGAACCAGGAAGGCACCAAGGAGCAGTGGAACCAGCCCATCCGGGAAATCCTCATGGAGCAGATGAACCTGCCCAGTTCCTATATCCAGAGCCATTACATGGTCAACACCTTCGTCTCCTACATCAACGACCTGCGCTGGACCGCCAGCGAGACGGTCATGGCGGCCATCGGCCAGTCCATCACCCAGATTACCCCGGTGGCGGCGGCCCGGTACGTGTCCGCCGTCGCCAACGGCGGCACGGTGTACGACGCCCAGATCGTGGATAAGATCGTCTCCCCCTCCGGCGAAATCGTGG
Organism: Candidatus Excrementavichristensenella intestinipullorum; assembly: GCA_018711685.1. Classification (GTDB taxonomy): domain Bacteria; phylum Bacillota; class Clostridia; order Christensenellales; family Aristaeellaceae; genus Excrementavichristensenella; species Excrementavichristensenella intestinipullorum. The sequence goes on from DVHZ01000167.1 coordinate 16,007, forward strand.
TGGAGAAGGAGCCGGTGGTGGCCAACCGCATTACCGGCGCGGCGGATTATTTGGCCGCCATCCAGGCGGGCATGCAGGACGTGACCGACCCGGACGCCGGCGGTACCGCTTCCTCCCGGTTCGCCAAGGCCAAGTACGCCCCGGCAGCCAAGACCGGCACCGCCCAGCGTTCCGATATCGATATCGAGAACAACAGCTGGCTGGTGACCTATGCCCCCAAGACCGGCACGCCGGAAATCGTGGTGGTGGTGTATATTCAAAACGGCTACGCCGGGTCCTATTCCTCCAGCACCGCCATTGCCACCATCGACTATTACCTGGATTCCATCTACGAAAAGAGCGATACCCTGACCGTTCCCCAGGCCAATACGCTGGCAGAGTAGAAAGCCGGGGCGAAGAAGGCCGCCGCCTCAGACGGCGCGGCGGCGCAGGACAAAAGAGAGGCCGCAGCCCATACCCGCCGGGGAAAGGGGCCGGAAGGCGGGAAAGGGCGAGGCCATCCCCGCCCGGCCGCCCCAGGCGGCGTAGGAGCTGAGGGCGGTAAAGATACCGCAAACCAATACTGGGCGAAGTGGTGAAGGCGTTATGCAGGGCGTTGTGGCGATAACATCGGGCAAGGGCGGAGTGGGTAAATCCACCCTGGCCGCCGCTGCCGGGCTGTTTCTGGCCAAGGCGGGCAAGCGGGCGTGTCTGATCGATATGGATATGGGCCTTCGCAGCCTGGATATCATGCTGGGCATGGAGGACCGGGTGGTGTTCGATTTGGCCGACGTGGCCGAGGGCATGTGCCGGGTGAAGCAGGCCCTGGTGAAGCACCAGGACTACCCTGGCCTGTGCCTCATCAGCGCCGCCCAGACCCGGGGCAGCGAGGCGGTAGGCGCCATGCAGGCCCGCCGGGTGGTGCAGCAGCTGGCCGACCGGTTCGATTGGGTGATCGTGGATTGCCCCGCCGGAGTGGGCCGGGGCTTTCGCGCCGCTTTGAGCGTAGCCCAGCAGGCGGTGGTCGTGTCCACCCCCGGCCCGGTGGAGCTGCGGGACGCGGAGCGGGTGGCCGCCCTGATCCGCCATATGGATTTGCCCGACCCCATGCTGGTCCTCAACCGGGTACGCCCCCAGCATATGGACCAGGAAGAGTGGGGCCTGCCCGCCTACCTGAAGCGGCTGGAGGGCAGCCGCCTCACCGGCCTGATCCCCGAAGCCCTGGGCCCCCTGGCCCAGGACCGCCGGGTGGCGGCGGCGCTGGAATTGGCTGTGCGCAATATGACCGGAGAGGATATCCCCCCATTGCCGGTGGCGCGCCCCTCCTTGCTGGCGCGCCTGTCCCAGGCGCTGCGGGCGTGAGTCCCGGAGAAAAGGACACGGAAGCCCGGCGGCGGCTCACGCTGCGGCCGGACCCGGCGGAGCGGATAAAGAAGGGACGAAAGAAAGGAAGCCATGGTGGTATCGACGCAAAAGAACAAGCCCAGGGAAAAGATCAGTTATTTTCAGCGTACCCTGCGCTTCATTCAGCGCAATAAGTTCAACCCCACCCTGCTGCGGGACTTTAACTGGGGGCTGTTCGCGCTGCTGATGGCCATCTCCCTGTTTGGGGTGGTGTGCATCTTCAGCGCTACGGCCACCCCCGTGGAGCAGAGCGAGCTGGACAGCATGACCTTTCTGGAGCTGCTGCAAAGCCAGCCCACCCGGTACGCGGGGCTGCAGCTGCTGTGGATTGCGGCGGGGCTGGTGGCCATGGCCTTCGTGGTGTTTCTGGACAGCGACCTGTACGAGCGCCACGCCAACAAGATCTACTGGGCCAATATCGCCCTGCTTACGGTGGTGCTGTTCATGGAAAAGGGCCGGGGCGGCATGGCGGGTTGGTTCCGTTGGGGGTCCGAGCAGGCCCGCACCATTCAGCCCTCGGAGTTTGGCAAGCTGGCCATCATCATCTCCCTGGCCAAGCTGTTCGCCGGGCGGCAAAAGCCCATCAGCACGGTGTCGGAGCTGCTGCCCACCCTGGCCTACGTGGGACTGCCCCTGGCCTTGATCGTGGCTCAGCCCGACGTGGGTACCGCCCTGGTGTACATCGTGGTGTACGGCGTCATGCTGTTTTCCTCGGGCACCAATTACAAGCTGATCGTAGGGATGCTGTCCCTGGCGGTGGTGATGCTGGTGGCCCTGTGGTACATGCTGAATATGTCCTACAGCGAGAGCTACCGGCTGGAGCGCATCCTGGTGTACCTGGACCCCAGCCGGGACCCCACCGGCGCGGGGATGCAGACCACCAACGCCCGCATCGCGGTGGGCTCGGGGGGACTGTGGGGCAAGGGACTGTTCTCGGCGGGCAGCTTCGCCTCCCTGAACTACATTCCCGACGACTACACCGACTTCATCTTCGCCATCGTATGCGAGTCCTTTGGTTTCGTGGGCGCGGGGCTGCTGGTGCTGGCCTTCCTGCTGCTCATCGTGCGGCTGATCGCCCTGTCCACCCAGGCCTACGACGCCTTCGGCAGCTACGTGATCATCGGCGTCATGGCCATGCTGCTGTTCCACATCGTGGAAAACGTGGGCATGGTGCTGGGGCTCATGCCGGTGACCGGCATTCCTTTGCCCTTCATCAGCTACGGCGGCAGCAACCTGCTAACCAACTACATGGGCATGGGGCTGGTCTTCGGTATCGCCATGCGCTCCAGGGAGCGGCGCAGGCGGGGACGGCACCGTCCGGCGGCCCGACTGTGACGGAAGGAGCGGCCGGAGGCGGAAGCGCTCCTTTGTTCGCCGCTTTGGGGCACAGGAAGGCGCCGGGGTAAGGCATACGCCCGGGGGCGCGAAAGATGAGGGGCCGGGAGGTTCAAAAATATTGGGCCGGAGGGCCGGGGGATAAGCGAAAAGGAGGGGTAAGGGAAACCATGATTACGGCGGTAAGCATGAATCCCAGCATCGACAAGAGCTTGACTATTGAGCGCTTTCAGTACGGTTCCATGAATCGGGTGATGAGCAGCCGCCGGGACGCGGGGGGCAAGGCCATCAACATGTCGGTGGTGGCGTCCACTCTGGGGCTGCAGGTAAAATGCGTGGGCTTTCTGTGGCGGGAAAACGGGCGGTTCATCGAGAACCGTCTGCTGGAGAACGGCGTGGAGAGCGAATTTTTGTGGCTGGACGGCGCGGTGCGCACCAACTTGAAGGTGCTGGACGCGGAGCAGGGCGTGGTCACCGAGATCAATGAGCCGGGCGGCCAGGTGAGCGAGGAGGATCTGGAAAAGCTCACCGGCCTTGTGTGCGCCCAGGCCGAGGACAGCGATTTTTTGGTGCTCACCGGGTCGCTGCCTCCGGGCTGTCCCAAGGATTTCTACGCCCGGCTGATCCGGGCGGTGGAAGGGCTACCCTGTAAGTGCGTGCTGGACGCCGAGGGGGAAGCGCTGCACCTGGGATTACAGGCCCGGCCCAACCTGATCAAGCCCAACCGGATGGAGCTGGAAATGGCGGTAGGCCGCAGGCTGGACAGCCGGTCCGACGTGGTCAAAGCGGCGGCAGAGCTGGCCCGGAGCGGTATCGATTGGGTGGCGGTGTCATTGGGCGGCGCGGGGGCGCTGCTCACCGACGGGGAAAAGACGCTGTTCGCTCCGGCGTTGAAGGTGCCGGTTAAATCCACTGTGGGCGCCGGGGATTCCATGGTAGCGGGGATGCTGTCCGGGCTGCTGGCCGAGGCGCCCATGGAAGAGGTCCTGCGCCGGGGTGTGGCCTGCGCCGCCGCCAGCGTCATGGCGGAAGGCACCCGGCTCACCGACAAGGCCACCTACAAATCCTTGCTGGGGCAGATCAAAATCGAGGGGGTATAAGGAGATATGCGGGACAAGATCGGCGTGGCCGTGGCCGGATGCGGCGTGGTGGGCTCAGGCGTGGTGGAGATGCTCACCCGCAACCGGCAGATCATCTCCCGGGCCGCGGGGCGGGAGGTCTTTCTCAAATACATGGTGGACATCAAGAAGCTGGACCCCCCGGAAGGCGTGACCCTGACCCAAGATTTGGACCAGGTGCTGGCCGATCCCCAGGTGAAGGTGCTGGCCGAAACCATCGGCGGGGCCCGCATCGCCTATGCGTACACCCGCAAGGCGCTGGAAAAAGGGATCAGCGTAATCACCTCCAACAAGGAGCTGGTGGCCACCAAGGGGGACGAGCTCAAGGCGCTGGCGGAACAGAACGGGGCCTGGTATCTGTACGAGGCGGCGGTGTGCGGCGGGGTTCCGGTGCTGCGGCCCCTCAAGACCTGCCTGGCGGGCAACCGCATTACCCGGCTGGACGGCATCGTCAACGGCTCCACCAATTACCTGCTCACCCGCATGGAACAGTCCGGGCTCAGTTTTCCCGCCGCCCTGGGCGAGGCTAGGGATTTGGGCTACGTGGAGGCCGATCCCGCTGCGGACATTGAGGGATGGGACGCCCGGCGCAAACTGGCCATACTGGCCAACGCCGCCTTTGGTTCCAATCTGTCCGATGACCCGGCCATCGCCACCGAAGGCATCTCCCGGCTCACCGCCCGGGACATGGCTTGCGCCCGGGCTCTGGGGGGCGCGGTGAAGTTGATCGCCCATGGGGAACTGGTGGAGAACGGGTGGACCGGTTGGGTGCATCCCGCCCTGGTGCCTCAGGGGCATCCCCTGTACGACGTGAAGGACGTGTTCAACGGGCTGTGCGTCACCGGCGATTGCGTGGGTCAGGTGATGTTCTATGGCCGGGGCGCGGGCATGCTGCCCACCGCCAGCGCCCTGGTGGGAGATCTAATCGAGATCGCCAGGGACCTGGAGTCTCCCTTGATCCTGGAAAAGGCCCAGCCGCCCCGGATGATCAGCCCCATGAGCCGGACGGTTCAGGCGGCGCTGCGGGTGGAGGAGGGCATCCTGTCCCTGTGCGAGGCGGTGCCGGTGGAGCATGTGGTATCCCTGGAGGGAATGAACGCGGTGCGCACCCGGCCCATGCCTCTGGAACAGCTGTTGGCCAAGCTGGACGCCGCACGGGGTCTGGGGGTACAAACCGGCATACCGCTGCTGCTGCTGTAATAAGCTGGAAATGCGAGGGCGCGAAGGGCCAGCGTGGCGCTTCGCGTTCATTTTTCCAGAAAGGCGGGGGTGGGGTTGAGGGAGAAGATCCTGTTGCTCTCCGGGTACGGCCAAGGGGAACGGCTGCTGCCCGGATTGACGGGCGCCCTGGAGCAGGCGGGCAGCTTGCGCCGGCTGGAGGCCGGAGCGGATACCGGACAGGCCCGGGAAGCCTACGCCCGCATGACCGGCGGCAGCGGCCGCGGAGTGGCGGTGGGCGTGGGCGCGGGATGCGTTCAGGCGTTGCTGCTGGCCCAGGCATTTCCCCTGGACGCCTTGGCCTGCCTGCTGCCCGGCGCCGACGGGCGGCGGGGCGCGCCCTGGCCCTGGTGGGTGGCGCTGAACAATTTGTTCGCGATCACCGCGCCCATCCTGGTATTGGAGGAACCGAAGGGACGCTTGGGACGTCGAATCTACCGGGATGCTCAGGCGCGGGATAAGCGCTTTGCCCAGTATGAGGGCGGCGATCAAGCCATACTAACCATTCTTGAACATTTACGCCCCATATGCGCCGCAAATTCGCTTGCCCGGTAACACAATTCAGGTATATCATAAGCACGTTGCATATGCGAGAGAGGAGATACGGACATGAAGAACGGGACCAGACTGGTGGCGCTGTTGGTGGCGCTGCTGCTGCTGGCCAGCGGCTGCAGCATCATAAAGATCGGCCAGGACAGCTCCAATGGCGACGACGTGGTGCTGGCGGAGATGAAGGACGGTCAGGTAACCTTGGCCCAGGCTCAGGCGGAATTTGACGAGGTGCTGGCCTACTACGAGTCCTACGGCGTGGCCCTGGACAACGAGGAGGATATCGCCTACGTAAAGGCGGATATCCTGGATTGGCTCAGCGAGGACATTGTGATGCAAAATAAGGCCAAGGAGCTGGGACTGTACGAGTCCACCCCGGAGCAGGCCGAGGCGATCACCCAGCAGGCCAAGCAGGATTTCGCCGATATGGTGGAATACTATATGCTCTTCTTCAGCACGGGAGAGGAAGGCGAGACCGAGGAGTCCCTGCGCCAGGAGGTCATCGATACCCTGCGGGAGGACCAGGGCTATACCGAGGATATCGCCGTCCAGGACGCCTTGGAGATGGCCTGGCAGGAGCGGCTGTACGACTACGCCACCAAGGACGTGGAACCCACCGAGGAGGACATCCAGGCTACCTACGAAGAGATGGTGGCTCTGGACCAGGAGAACTACCAAGAAGATCCCTATAACTTCGAGTACGCCGCGCTGTCGGGCAGCACCATCTTCTGGTATCCCGAGGGCTACCGCACCGTCAAGCACATCCTGCTCAGCTTTACCGACGAGCAGGTGGAGGCGCTGGCAGATTTGAGCGCCCAACTGGACGATGTGCTCTGGCAGATCGAGGAGCTGGACTGGATGGAGGAAAACGAGGACGAGGACTGGACGGAGGATGACTGGACCGACGAGGATCTGGTGGGCCTGGATGAGCCGGAAGACGCCGAGGATGAGCCCGCCATGAGCCGGGAGGAGTTGGAGGCGGAGCAGGTGCGCCTGGAGGCCGAGCTGGCCCAAATGCAGAGCGAGTACGCCGCTACCCTCAGCGATCTGGTGGCCGAGGTCCAGGCCAAGATTGCCCAGGGCGAAGACTTTGAGGCGCTCATCGATGAATACGGCAGCGACGTGGGGATGCAGGAGGAGCCCGGCCTGAGTCAGGGCTACTACGTGGCCGCCGGATCGGAGATGTGGGAGCAAGTCTTTACCGACGCCGCCATGGCCTTGGAGAAGCCCGGAGACGTGTCTGAGCCGGTGGTGGGTTCCAACGGCATCCACCTGATCCGGTATATGGCCGACGTGACCCCCGGCGCGGTGGATCTGGAAACCGTGCGGGAGGCCTGCGTGGAGAGCGCCGCCGAGGTGGCCAAGAGCGACGCTTACGATCAGGCGTTGGCCCAGTGGAAGGAAGAGGCCCAGGTGGTAACCTATCCGGAACGCTGGACCTAAGGAGACGGGCCCAAACGGGCCCTGTGAGCAATGTCCGGCTGGGAAGCCCCCCTCTTTCGGGGGGCTTTGATTTTATCGCCCTTTGGGCGATAAAATCGGGGGGAGTGGCGGGGGGAGGGCGCCGGGCTGCGCCCGGCGCC
>DVHZ01000168.1 GCA_018711685.1 Candidatus Excrementavichristensenella intestinipullorum
ACATAAGATTTCCGGTGGCAATGGCTGGAGGGTCCCACCTGTTCCCATCCCGAACACAGAAGTTAAGCCTCCACGCGCTGATGGTACTTGGCTGGAAACGGCCCGGGAGAGTAGGTCGCTGCCGGATTCCATTTCAAGAAGCTCATTGATTTGAGCTTCTTTTTTTTGCCGTAGAATGGAAAGCCGCTTTTCACTTGATTTTTTTGCCGGGGCAAGTACAATATAGATAGAAATAGAGCGGCGATACACGTGGACTTTGCGCCGCCATCGAACCGGGCGTAACGGTAGAGGAGGGAGACAATGGTTAATATTGCCCTTTGGATGAAGGACTTTACCCAGGCGATGCTGGATGTATTTGGAGAGAGAGTGCTGTTCTTGGGGCTTCAAGGAAGTTATCGCCGGGGCGAAGCCACAGAGGAGAGCGACATTGACGTCGTGGCGGTGTTGGACGAAGTGCGTTTAGAGGATTTGAAGCGGTACCGGGAGGCGCTACGAGGGCTGCCCGAAGGGGAAAAGGCGGGGGGGTTCATCAGCGGTAGGCACGAAATGCTAGCCTGGCCCCGGCACGAGCTGTTTCAGTTCCGACAGGATACCCGGGCCTATTACGGCGATTTAGATAGCCTACTGCCTGGCTTCGGCGAGGAGGATATACGCCTTAGCGCCCGCATCGGGGCGGCTACGCTATACCACGGGCTGTGTCACGGTTACGTACGCAGCCAGGGCGCGGATACGCTGTACAGCTCGTATAAAAGCGCGTTCTTTTTGCTGCAATTGATGTGCGTATTGCGCGGGATGCCCTATGCCAGTACGCGGGCGGAACTGTCCACTTTGCTGGAGGGTGGAGATCTTAAGGTGTTGGACGTGTTTATTCACTGGCAATCCCTGGAGAGCGACCGAGCGGCGCGGCCTGATTTTTATTGGAAACTTCTGTTGGATTGGTGCGGACGGGCGCTGGCGCAATTGGCTTGAAGGGGCTTCTCGTTTTGCCAACCACTCATACCGCCTCACCGCCGCAGGGGATGACAATCCCCGATACCATGTCGATAGAGGATAACTTCCAGAGACTGTAAGCAACGCGGGTAGGATCGGGTCAGATGGACGCGCGTTTCCTTTATTTCAGCTTATAGATTCCCCTCGCATTTATCCCTGCCTGCTGCACCGCCGCCTGTTGGGAGGCGGTTGCCCCACTACAAAGCAGCGGGGATGGTGTTTCCAAGGGGGACATTTCCCTGGCGGGGAGATGGGGCAGGCCTTCCGGGCGCTATGGCGGGCTTGACTGAGGCGAAGGTAGGGGGCGGGAAAGAAGCAGGTAAGAAAGTGAACCCGGCCTGAAATTCGAAACAATGCCAGGACATAATGTGCTGCCAACATAAGTCAGACGCAGGGACGCGCAACAAATGGGACGGGCCGCAGGGGATGCGCCCTGTTGGCAGATGCCGCTGGCTACTTGGCGATGTATTCATTGCAGAATACATCGCCGCGCGTTCAGTTTCCGCCCCACTGTGTCCAATTCTCAGTTTACCGTTTCAGAACTCAGCTGGAACAAGGCTGTTGCGGGGGGAGACGTACCCCTAAAGAGCTGAGATGTACCGGAAAGCGCGGGAAAAGAGCCCGCGCCTTGAGGAAACAGCAAACTACATTTTCCGTCCAGGGAAATGGGCGGTATGCCGGAAAATAGTGGACGATAGGTCGGAATATATTCCCCAAACCCAACGCAATATTTAACAAAACCATTTAATCTTCGAAAGATAACACCTGAAAACAGGAAAAATGAACCTTTTTTCTTAAGCGCAATGGCTTTATAATTATGCCATAAGGTTCACGATGCGAACCAAAAGATCAAGGAGGGCGAAGATCATGAAGAAGTTGTTAGGTATCGCGTTGGCACTGGTTCTGGTACTGGGAATGGCCGCCAACGCCTCCGCGCTGACGGTGGCTTTCTCCCAGATCGGTCAGGAGTCCGACTGGCGTACCGCCAACACCGACAACGTGTGCGCGGCCATCGAGGCCCAGGGCTGGGAACTGGTATACGCTGATGCGCAGCAGAAGCAGGAGAACCAGGTGCAGGCGCTGCGCAGCTTCATCACCCAGGGCGTGGACTACATCCTGTTCACCGGCGTGGTATCCTCCGGCTGGGACGAGGTGCTCAAAGAGGTCAACGAGGCGGAAATCCCGCTGCTGCTGTTGGACCGCATTCCCGACTGCGTGGATGAGATCGAATATGCCGCCGCCTTCGGCGGAGACTTCGTCGAAGAAGGCCGCCGCATGGTGCGCTGGCTGGCCAACTACCTGGAGAAGGAAGGCCGCGGCGACGAGGAGATCAACATCGTCATGCTGGAGGGCACCACTGGCGCCGACGCGCAGGTAGGCCGCAGCGAGGGCATCCTGGCCGAGTTGGAGAACTACCCCAACCTGAAGCTGGTAGCCCAGCAGACCGGTAACTTCACCCGCGCCGAAGGCCAGCCCGTCATGGAGTCCTTCCTGAAGTCCGTGGATAAGATCGACGTGCTGTTGGCCCAGAACGACGACATGGCCCTGGGCGCCATCGACGCCATCAAGGCCGCCGGCAAGGTGCCTGGCAAGGACATCATCGTGATCGGCTGCGACTCCGTAAAGGCCGCCTTTGACGCCATCGTGGCGGGCGACATGAACGCTACCATCGAGTGCACTCCCCTGTACGCCGACTTCGTGGTAGACGCCATCAACCGCCTGGAGGCTGGCGAGGACCTGGGCCGCGAGATCATCCATCCCGATGAGGGCTGCTTCGACGCCGAGGGCGGCATCGAGTACGCCGAGGGCCTGGTGAGCGTGAAGGCCGCCGACGTCATCGACGAGCGCGTATATTAATCCAGACTGCGCCAAATACGCTATGGGGCTGCCCGTGGGCAGCCCCATCATTTGACAGCAAAGGGGGAAAACAGCTTGGAAGGGAAAAACATCCTCGAGATGAAGGGGATAGAAATCCAATTCCCCGGCGTGAAGGCGCTGGATGGGGTGGATTTTTCGCTGCGCGCAGGAGAGGTTCACGCCCTGCTGGGGGAGAACGGCGCGGGCAAATCCACGCTGATTAAGTGCCTGACCGGCGTGCATCACATGGACGCAGGCAAGATCATTTTGGACGGGAAAGAGATCAAGCCCACCACGCCCCAGGCGGCCATGGACATGGGCATATCCACGGTGTTCCAGGAGGTCAACCTGTGCCCCAACCTGTCGGTGGCGGAAAATATCTTCGTAGGCCGCCAACCCATGAAGCACCATCAGATCGACTGGAAGGCGATCAACCGCCGTGCCAGCGAGCTGATGGAGCGTTTTAATGTGGACATCGACGTGACCCGGCCCTTGTCCCATTACTCCACCGCCATTCAGCAGATGGTAGCCATCGCCCGGGCGGTGGACGTGGAAGCCAAAGTGCTGATCCTGGACGAGCCCACATCGTCTCTGGACGAAAACGAGGTGAAACGCCTGTTCGCGGTGGTGCGCGACCTGCAAGCCCAGGGCCTGGGCATCATCTTCATCACCCACTTCCTGGACCAGGTATTCGAGATTTCCAACCGCATCACTGTGCTGCGCAACGGGCACCTGGTGGGCGTGTACGACATCAAGGATATCACCAAGCTGGAGCTGGTCACCCAGATGATCGGCAAGGACATGAACGAGATCTTCAACATGAAGCGGGTGGAGGTCAAGGAAGGGGCCAAGGTGCTGGTGAAGGCGGACCATATCGGCACGCCGGGCAAGGTGGAGGACATCTCCTTCGAGATCAAGGAGGGCGAGCTGATCGGCTTTGCCGGGCTGCTGGGCTCAGGCCGTACCGAAACGGCGGAAATGCTGTTCTGCGTAGACAAACCCACCAAAGGGACCATTCAGATGCATGGCGCTCCCCTCAACGCCAAGATTCCCTTGGACGCCATCAACAGCAGGATGGCCTTCTGCCCGGAGGACCGCAAGCGGGACGGCATCATCGGTGATCTGTCCATCCGGGAGAATATCGCCCTGGCCGTGCAGGCCAAGCGAGGCTTTATGCATCCCATGAGCCGGAAAGAGCAGGATGAATTGGCCAACAAGTACATCAAGCTGCTGGCCATCGCCACGCCGGACGCGGAGAAGAAGATCGGCGAGCTATCCGGCGGCAACCAGCAGAAGGTGATTCTGGCCCGGTGGATGGCCACCGAACCCAATCTGCTCATCCTGGACGAGCCCACCCGAGGCATCGACGTAGGCGCCAAGGCGGAAATTCAGCGGCTGATGATCAAGATGTGCGAGGAAGGCATGTCCATCATCTTCATCTCCTCGGAGCTTGACGAGATCATCCGCTGTTCCGGCCGCATTCTGGTCATGCGGGACGGCAAGAAGGCGGCGGAGGTACCCGGCGCCACCTGCACCCAGGCGGACATCCTGAGCATCATCGCCGGTGAAAAGAAAGGGGGCGCGACCGCATGAAATTCAGCAAGGAGCGGATACTCAAATCCAAGCTGACCTGGGCCGTCATCGCGGAGGCGCTGATTTTGTTGGTATGCTTCTGCATTCGCCCGGATTTCTTCTCCATCAGCTATCAGCCCTCTACCGGGATGCTCTACGGCAGCCTGATCGATATCGTGAACCGGTCGGCGGAGATCACCATCATCGCCATGGGCATGACGCTGGTCATCGCCCTGGGCGGCACCGATCTGTCGGTGGGCGCCCTGGTCGCCGTGGCGGGAGCCCTGGCGCTGAAGCTGCTGCGCTGGGACGTGAACGAGTACCCCACCCCCGGCGACTACTCCGTACAGCCCTTTATCCTGGTGCTGCTGGTGCCCCTGGTGGTGTGCCTGCTGATGGGCCTGTTTAACGGTACATTGATCGCCAAGTTCGGTATGCAGCCCATCATCGCTACCCTGGTGCTCATGGTGGCGGGCCGGGGCATCGCCCAGATCACCACCGACGGCAAGCAGTTCACCACCCTGTTTTCGCCCTTCCGCTTTATTGGGCAAGGGAGCTTCTTGTTCCTGCCAATGCCCATCATCATCACCATCGTGGTGGTGGCGGGGGTGGCTATATTTACCAGAAAGACCGCCTTTGGCATGTTCGTGGAATCGGTGGGCGTCAACCGCAGCGCCAGCCGGGTGTCCGGCCTGCGTTCGGACCGGATCATCCTCATCGTGTACGCTCTCACCGGATTGCTGTCCGGCATCTCGGGGCTCATCTACTCCAGCCGCATTTCTTCCTGCGACTCCAACAACGCGGGGCTGAACTACGAGATGGACGCCATCCTGGCGGTGGTCATCGGCGGCACCAACATGTCCGGCGGCAAGTTCAGCCTGGCGGGCACGGTGGTGGGCTCCCTGATCATCCGCACCATCGTCACCTTCGTGTACTATTTCGGCGTAACGGCGGAATCCACCATGGCCTTCAAGGCGATGATCATCGCCGTGGTCATCGTGCTGCAGTCCGAGCCGGTGCGCAATATGATGGCCAAGCGCGCCAAATCCAAGCAGAATGCGGTAAGGGGTGGTGTCCATGCTTAGTCAGCAGAAGAACAGGCAAAGCCTGCTGAGCCGCCTGTCCAATCCCAAATACATCATGGTGTACTCCACCATCGGCGTGTTCCTGATTATCTACCTGGTGGGCGCCATCTTGTTCGGCGATAAGGGCTTTACCACCCTGCGTACCTTCATGAACATGTTCATCGACAACGCCTACATCGGCATTTCCGCGGTGGGCATGACCATGGTGCTGATCACCGGCGGCATTGACCTGTCGGTGGGCGCAGTGGCCTCCCTGACGGGCATGATCATCGCCTATGGCAACTCGGTGCTGGGGGTGGACCCCTTCGTGTGCATCCTGGTGGCCCTGGTGATCGGCGTGGGCCTGGGCCTGACCATGGGCGCCATGATCCACTACCTGAATATGCCCCCCTTCATCACCACCCTGACGGGCATGTTCCTGGCCCGGGGCGTGTGCTCCCTGATCAGCCGGGAATCCATCTCCATCAGCAACGAGGCCATCGACGCCCTGGCCGGGTGGAAGGTTTACTTTGTACACCTGGTAGACGGCCAGTGGGAGAAGATCAAGCCGGTGGCCTACGTGAACCTGAACGTGCTGTTGTTCCTGGTCATGATTATCATCGGCGCGATTATCCTGCAAAAAACCCGGTTTGGCCGCAACGTATACGCCATCGGCGGCAACGAGCAGTCGGCCAAGCTGATGGGCTTGCCCGTGGGGCGCACCAAGGTGCTGGTGTACGGCTTTAACGGCCTGTGCTCGGTGCTGGCGGGCGTGGCCTACGTGCTGTACGTGAAATCGGGCTGGAACCTGTCGCTGCAGGGCGCGGAGCTGGACGTGATCTCCTCGGCGGTTATCGGCGGCGTGCTGCTCACCGGCGGCGTGGGCTATATGGTGGGCACACTGTTCGGCGTGCTGCTGAAATCCACTATCCCCTCGCTGATCACCTTCAGCGGCAACCTGTCCAGCTGGTGGGCCAAGATTGCCATCGGCGCTCTGCTGCTCTTGTTCATCGGCATCCAGCGGGTGGTGGTCACCTACACCGGCAGAAAGAAAGCGGAGTAAAGCAATACGGACCGAAGGCCAGGCAAATAGCCTGGCCTTCGGCACACCTGGAGATGCCCGCCGTTTCAAGCCGTTGTTTCAACTACGCACCAGCGAGGAAGGCGGTTCCAAGGGGAACGTCCCCTTGGCGGGGGGCCGGGGGCAGCGCCCCCGGCGTCGAGTCAGCCACCCCATCCAGCGAATCTTTGCGCCCTACCGCATCCTCGCAACGGCCTAAAACACCGCACCGGCTTCCGCTGCTGCGCCGTTTCAAGCTGTTGCTTCAACTACGCGCCAGCGCAGATGGCGGTTCCAAGGGGGGCCATCCCCCCTTGGCGGGGGTCCGGGGGCAGCGCCCCCGGCGCTGAGTCAGCAGCCTAACCCACCGATCTTATGACCGCACCGCATCCCCGGTAACCCCCGTCCCCCCGTAACCCCCGTCACCTGATTCCCCGCCCATAGGCTCCCGAAAGCGGACAGGCCGCACAGCAGGAGCCAAAACCGCATCCGCCCGGGCGAGGAGCCTATGGGCGGCAGTAACTTCGGGCGGAGCCACGAGCCGCAGCAATGTGGCGGAGCCCACGTCTCGAATACGCTGAGCTCCCCCCATGCCGCCCTAGCGGGCGGCATGGGGGACCGCCAGAACACCGCCTCCCCGATGACCCACACCTCCAAAATCCCGCACTCGCTACAACCCTACCGGCTTCCCCCACCGCAGTACCCACGCCACACCAGAACACCAACGGCCCCAACGCCCGCGTCAGGGGATCCCGGAGGAAGGGGGGAAGAGCCCTATAAATGAAGGATTATCCATTTTTCTTCGCCTTATCAAATGTACCCCATACTGCAATTACCAATCCAATAACCGCAATAACAATAGAAATGGCAAAGGGTTTAATCAAATCCATTCCCAAAAGACAGCCATACCATCCCTCAATACCGTTGTAAGACCACGGATTTAATGGAGATAATACTGTAGCAACTATGATAGAAATTGTACCAATAGCACCGATCGCCATAATCGCTATACCCAAAATAAGTTTTTTCATTTTTTCACCTTCTAAAATCTGATTTGCTGGTGGGTCCATTATACTTTATCAAGTCAGGTGCGTATAGAGCGATTCTGTAAACATGTTGGGCGGGAGCAATTTGTATTGCAAAGTATTTCCATGGGACAAATTCACAAAAGGACAGGCGTCGTAGCCGGTGCAGGAGGAAGTGTAGCGTCTTCTGTGATAGTTGAACAATCTTGCTGATATAAAAAACCTGAGCAACGTTCAAGCTGCCCAGACTGCATTTTTGTCTGTGGGGCGGAGTCCTCCAACCCTGCCGCGAAGACGCCGGGGCAACGAACCGCCGCCAGATAAATCCTCGCAGCAAAAGCCGGGACAAACCAGAACAAGCCGGGGCAAGATCGCTGCGGGGGGTCCCGGGGGGCGGAGCCCCCCGGGCGCGGGAGTGCCGCCGCCGGATGGCGGCGGCACTCCCGCAGGAACGCTGGGGCGGCTTAGGGCCGCTGCGGGGGTGGCGGCCCTAAGCCGTGGGCGGGGTTA
>DVHZ01000169.1 GCA_018711685.1 Candidatus Excrementavichristensenella intestinipullorum
GACCTCAAAAAGCTATGGATGAAGCGGGAACACAACCGGCTGAAAACGCGTGTGTCTCTCAAAATGGTTTCGTAGTTCTCGCAAAAATTGAAAAGCTGTTCACATGTGGCTCTGTTTTTCGACAGCCCTGGCTTCTTATACCTCTTTTCGCTTTGGCTGGTTGCTTTTTGACGCTATGCCACTGCTTTTTTCTCGATTTGTTTGCAAAATGGGCGTGCCGCAGAAGTTGCTTTCTGCAACACGCCCTTTTTATGATAACACTCCAGTGGGTGCTGCGCCGCTTTTTTCTCATGATACGCTCATGGAGTTTTAACGCAAACCATTGTGCATCCAGGGCAGGTAGAGTGTATGGTATATGAGGGCGCTGGATTGCCCCGGAACGGAGGAAAAATATGCTGACCTGTAAGCAGCTGGTGAAAAAATATTTAATGACTACCGCCGTGGATGGCGTTGACCTGGATATCCAGCCGGGCCATGTGTACGCCCTGCTGGGCCCCAATGGCAGCGGAAAAACTACCCTCATGAAGATGATCGCCGGGCTGGTGAAGCCTACCTCAGGAGAACTGCTCTTTGAGGGCGCGCCTGTGGGCGTGGCCTCTAAGGCCCATGTGGCCTATATGCCCACCGAAGGATACTTCTTCAACTATATGACCTGCCGGGATGTGGGCCGGTATTATGCCGACTTCTTCCGGGATTTCGACCAGAACGCTTTTGAGGCCATGCTCAATAAACTGCAGCTGCCCATGGACCATAAGGCGTCCAAGCTGTCCTCGGGTATGTTGGCCAAGCTAAAGCTGGCCGCGACCCTCTGCCGGGACAGCCGTCTGCTCATGCTGGACGAGCCCCTCAACGGCATCGATATCATCGCCCGGGATTGGACTGTGGAGTCCATCAGGGCCGCTATGTCGCCCAGCCGGGCCATCGTGCTCAGCAGTCACCTGGTGGACGAACTGGAAAAGATTATCGACCAGGCCATCTTTATGAAGAATGGCCAGGTGGTATTGGCCGGGGAGGCCCAGGTCCTGCGGGAGGAACATCATAAGAGCATCGTAGACCTATACAAAGAGATTTACGCCTAGGGGGGATACGCCGTGCTGAAGCTGATAAAATACGAGTACCGCCGTAATATTTCCGGCATCCTGGTGATGCTGGGACTGATCCTGGCTGCTCAGGGCTATTTCCTGTGGGGCGTGGCCAAGATGAGCATGGAACACGTCACGGTGGCCGCTTCCCTGCTGATGACCCTCACCGGGGTGGCCGTGTCCGTGGTGCTGCTGTACAGCGTGAGCCTCTATTCCAAGGAGCTCAACGCCAAGACCAGCTACCTTACCTTTATGACCCCTAACTCCAGCGCCAAGATATTGGGCGCGAAGCTATTGGCAACCCTGCTGCTGGGCCTGGTGTATGCCGCCCTGCTGGGAGGTTGCCTGGTATGGGATTTTACCACCATGCGCAGGCTGTTCCCTGAGATTCAGTTCGTCCAGGCCATGCTGGATGCCTTGCTGATCCAGGCCAATACCAATTTGTCCGAGCTGCTGGTGGTCATCAGCTCGTTTGCTGTGGACTTCCTGGTCAACTTCTACGCCACGGTGGTGATTGCCTATTTGGCGATTACCATCAGCGCCACTGCTCTGCAAAATAAGCGGTTTAAGGGCCTGCTCAGCCTAATCTTATTCTTGGGCATTATGGCCGCCATGATCTACCTTCTGAATTTGCTTCCCGGCGGCTATTACAGCACCATGGAGGAAATGATGCTGAATACCCTTCCCGGTACTTTGGTCAGCTTGGCCTTCGCCGTGGCTGCCTTCCTGCTCAGTGCCCGCCTGTTGACCAAGCGAGTAAGCTTGTAGGGTGGTGCGCACAAAGGGCGGGCCCGCACGCAATGCGTTCGGGCCCGCCCTTTGTGCGTACCGCTTCCGGTAGGCCAGTCGCCGTGGAAGAAGCTGGCGGGTTCTCCGCTGGCGCGGACGGTTTAGCCTGGATAAATGCAAACCGTCGCGGCGCCTTGGTCTGAGACTGCGACTTTGGCCGGTTTGAGGTCAATCAATGCCGGTTTTTATCCACAAACAGAGAAAAGACCAAAGTCGTTTTTGAGCGCAAATGATGACCGGGATGGGGAACACTGTATAGATTATCCCCCGGTCATACACAAACTGGAGCGGAAATCCGGGGGTTAAAATTTGCGGAAACCCGTCAGTTTACAAAAAAACATCCAAATTAAAACCGAATTTTGCCTTGCATACCCGAGTCGCTGGCTGTAAAAGGGAAGAAAACGGACCAAAGTTTGTGGATAACCTTTCTTCCCCAGCCATCGTCTGGGGATAAAGTGACTGCATACACAGGATGAGTTGGGCGAAAGTGTGGAAAATCCCGGTTCAAGCAGGGAAATGGGGCTTATTTCTGTGGATAACTCTGTGGACAATGTGGATTGTTTGCATGGAAGGCCCCCGCAGCCTGGAGTGGGGACGGGCGGCGGAAGAAAAGGCGCGTTAAATTTCCGGCGCCCCTTTATCTTGGCGGCGGGTTTCGGTATAATAGATTCGTTCATACTGCGTGGATGGGGAGTGCCCGGCAGATACCCCTCAGCGAGCCGGAGGCGGGTGGAAGTCCGGCGGGGGAAGGGCCAGGGGAATCACCCCGGAGCAGCGCGGTCCAAAGGCGGTGGCGCCCGGTAGGCCGTGCCGGGGGCGCCCGTTACAGCGCGTGCCGCGCAGGCGGCGATGAGCGGGCGCATTGCGCCAAATTGGGTGGTACCGCGAAGACCTTCGTCCCATGGGGCGAAGGCGTTATTTTTGGGGAGGGCAGAAAGACATGATTCGTAAAGCGCCGACAGACATGAACTTTGCCAGCCGGGAGAAGGAGGTGGAGGCCTTCTGGGAGAAGCAGAACATCTTTAAGAAGTCCATCGACCAGCGCCAGGGCGGGGACACCTTCACCTTCTACGACGGCCCGCCCACGGCCAACGGAAAGCCCCACATCGGCCATATCGAGACCCGGGCCATCAAGGACCTGATCCCCCGCTACCAGACCATGAAGGGCAAGAAGGTGCTGCGCAAGGCGGGGTGGGATACCCACGGCCTGCCGGTGGAGCTGGAGGTGGAAAAGCAGCTGGGCCTGGACGGCAAGGAGCAGATCGAGGCCTACGGCATCGAGCCCTTCATTCAGAAATGCAAGGAATCGGTATGGAAGTACAAGGGCGAGTGGGAAAGGATGTCCCAGCGGGTTGGCTTCTGGGCCGACATGGACGATCCTTATATTACCTATACCGACGAGTATATCGAATCGGTGTGGTGGTCGTTGAAGCGGGTAGCGGACAAGGGGCTGCTGTACAAGGGCCACAAGGTGGTGCCCTATTGCCCCCGGTGCGGTACCGCCCTGTCTAGCCACGAGGTATCCCAGGGCTATAAGACGGTGAAGGAAGTGAGCGCCTTCGTGCGCTTCCAGGTGAAGGGGCAGAGCGACACCTGGCTGTACGCCTGGACCACTACCCCCTGGACCCTGCCCAGCAACGTGGCTTTGTGCGTGAACCCCACCGACACCTACGCCCGGGTAGCCTGGCAGGGTCAGACCGTCATCATGGGCAAGGCCCTCCTGGAGAGCGTGCTGGGCCCTGAGGCGCTGGACAATATTCTGGAGGAAATGCCCGGCAGCGCCCTGGTGGGCATGGCCTACGAGCCCCTGTTCGACTTCCAGAAGGACTTGGTGGACAAGAGCGCCTGGCGGGTGGTGGCCGACGATTACGTCACCATGACCGACGGTACCGGCATCGTCCACATCGCCCCCGCTTTCGGCGAGGACGACGCCCGGGTGGGTCGGGAGAACGACCTGCCCTTCCTCCAACTGGTGGATACCCAGGGCCGCATGGACAAGGCGACCCCCTGGGCGGGCCTGTTCGTGAAGGATGCCGACCGCCCCATCCTGGAGAAGCTGGAGGCCGACGGGCTGCTGGTGAAGACCGCCCGGTTCGAGCACGATTATCCCTTCTGCTGGCGCTGCGATACGCCCCTGATCTACTATGCCCGCTCCACCTGGTTCATCGCCATGACCAAGGTAAAGGAGCAGCTCATCGCCTCCAACCAGTCGGTGAACTGGTATCCGGACAACATCAAGGACGGGCGCATGGGCAACTTCCTGGACAACGTCATCGACTGGGGCCTGTCCCGGGAGCGGTATTGGGGCACGCCCCTGCCGGTGTGGGTGTGCGGCTGCGGCCACGTCCACGTGATCGGCTCCCGCAAGGAATTGGAGGAGATGGGCAAGGACGTGCCCCACGACCTGGAGCTGCACCGGCCCTATATCGACCGGGTAGTACTGACCTGCCCCAAGTGCGGCGGGGAGATGCACCGCACCCCCGAGGTCATCGACTGCTGGTACGATTCGGGCTCCATGCCCTTCGCCCAGTGGCACTATCCCTTTGAGCACCAGGCGGTATTCCAGGAGAACTTCCCCGCCAACTTCATCAGCGAGGCCATCGACCAGACCCGGGGTTGGTTCTATACCCTGCTGGCCATCAGCACCCTGCAATTCGGCTGCGCGCCCTTTAAGAACTGCGTGGTTCTGGGCCATGTGCAGGACGCCGAGGGGCGCAAGATGAGCAAGCACCTGGGCAACGTGGTGGACCCCTGGAGCGTGCTGGACAAGCAGGGCGCCGACGCGGTTCGCTGGTACTTCTACGCCAGCGCGGCCCCCTGGCTGCCCACCCGCTTCTCCGGGGAGCTGGTCAGCGAGATGCAGCGCAAGTTCATGGGCACCCTGTGGAATACCTACGCCTTCTTTACCCTGTACGCCTCCATCGATGGCTACGATCCCAGCCGCAAGGCCGATCCCAAGGATTATTCCCTGATGGACCGGTGGGCGCTGAGCAAGCTCAACGGCCTGGTGAAGCAGGTGGATCAGGGCCTTGCCCAGTACAAGATCACCGAGACAGCCCGGGCCATCGCCGCCTTTGTGGACGAACTGTCCAACTGGTACGTGCGCCGGTGCCGGGAGCGGTTCTGGGGCAAGGGCCTGGAGGGGGATAAGCTGGCCGCCTTTGAGACGCTGTACACCGTGCTGGTCACTTTGTCCGGGCTGCTGGCCCCCTATATCCCCTTTATGACCGAGACCATGTACCAGAACCTGGTGGCGGGGGTACGCCCTGACGCCCCCGAATCGGTACACCTGACCGACTTCCCCCAGGCGGACGAGCGCCTGATCGACGAGGCGCTGAACCAGCGCATGGAGCGGGTGATCGACATCGTGTCCCTGGGCCGCGCCGTGCGCAGCACCGCCAACATGAAAGTGCGCCAGCCCGCCGCCGCCCTGTATGTGAAGGGCGAGGACCTGCCCCAGGACCTGGTGGCCCTGATCCAGGACGAGCTCAACGTAAAGCAGGTGAACTTCGTCCAGGACGTGAGCAGCTTCACCACCTACCAGCTCAAGCCCCAGATGCGCACCCTGGGCCCCCGCTACGGCAAGCTGCTGGGCGCTATCGGCAAGGCGCTATCCCAGATGGACGGAAACGCGGCTGTGGCCCGGTTTGAGGCTGGGGAGGCCCTGAAATTCCAGGTAGAGGGAACCGAGGTAGAGCTGGCCCAAGAGGACGTCCTGGTGAATCCCATCCGCAAGCCCGGCTTCGTCGCCGAGAGCGACAAAGGGCTCACCGTGGTGCTGGATACCAACCTGACCCAGGCCCTGATCGACGAGGGATTTGTGCGAGAGGTGATTTCCAAGCTGCAGACCATGCGCAAGGACGCCGGCTTTGAAGTGACCGACCGCATCCGGGTCACCTACGCATGCGGCGACAAGCTGGCCCAAGTGATAGAATCGGCCCGCCCGGTTATCGAGAAGGCGGTGCTGGCCCTGTCCGTGGAGCGGGCTCAACCCCAGGGCTACGTCAAGGAATGGCCCATCAACACGGAAAAGGCCACCCTGGGCGTGGAGAAAGCGTAATTCGCCCCCTCAAGCAACAGAGCCCCCTGCCAGATACGGCAGGGGGCTCCGTTTATCGCCGGCGGGAACGCCTGTCTCAAGAAAGGAAATTGGCTCGCCGGATTTCCAAACCATACCGTATCCCCCCACAGCCCAAAACACCGCAGCGGCTACCGCGCCGCGCCGCCCAAGGCCGTTGCTTCACCACCGCGCCAGCGCGTATGGCGGTTCCAAGGGGGGCCATCCCCCCTTGGCGGGGGTCCAGGGGCGAGGAGTCCCTGGCGGGG
>DVHZ01000003.1 GCA_018711685.1 Candidatus Excrementavichristensenella intestinipullorum
CCCAGGAGCGGCGGGAGCAGGCGGCGGCGCTGAAGGCCGAGCCGGTGTATTACGACCAGCCGGTGAGCTACGACGAGGAAAAGCTGGACGCCTTTATCGCCGGCATCAAGGCCGAAATCGACCGGGAAGCGGTGAGCGCGGGCATCACCGTGGTGGGGGAGGAATCCTTCACCATCAGCCAGTCCTCCTACGGGCTGGAACTATCCGCCGAGGAACTGAAAAATACGCTGGTCAACAGCCTGCTTTCCGGTTCCACCCAGACCATCCAGCTGACGCCCACCCAGGTAAAGCCCCAGTACACCACGGAGGAATTGCAGGCCAATACCCAGCTCATCGTCTCCTACCGCACCAAGGTAGCCGGGAGCAGCAGCAACCGCAAGCGCAACGTGCGCCGGGCGCTGCAATCCTTCAACAACCTGGTGATTTATCCGGGCCAGGTGATCTCCTTCAACGACACGGTGGGGGTGCGCACCAAGGCCAACGGCTTTTACGAGGCCCCGGAGTACGACTTTAACGAGGTGACCACCGGCATCGGCGGCGGCACCTGTCAGGCGGCCACCACCCTGTACGGGGCGGTGCTGCTGGCCAACCTGGACGTGGTGGTGCGGGGCAATCACTCCATGACCGTGGATTACGTGGACGCCAGCATGGACGCGGCGGTGTCCGCCAGCAAGGATTTCCGCTTCGCCAACAACCTGGATTATCCGGTGTACATCTCCACCATGGTCACCGACAACTGGGCTACGGTGAAGATATACGGCCCCCCCTGCGAATACGAGATCCGCTTGGAGAGCGAGATCATCAGCACCTTCGAGCCCAAGGGCCGCAAGTTTGAAGACGACACCAGCGGTCAATACGTGTACTATGTGGACGAGGAGCCGGTGCTGAAAACCGAAGGCAAGCCGGGCATGAAGAGCCAGGGCTTCCGGGTTTACTATGACCGGGTCACCGGCGAAGAAGTGATGCGGGAGGACTTTGAGGTGGATACCTATTATGCCGCCCAGCCGGTCTATTGGCGGGGCGTGCATCCCCGGGAATAAGGGTATGGGACATGGCCTTTTGACCAACAATATACAAATGTGAGGGATTTGGAAGGAGCGTGGGTCGGGTGTTCCAGGATTCTAACATCGCAATATTTGCCGGCAGCGGCGGATACGCTTTTGCGGAGCGCATGTGCCGCTACATGGGCCGCAGAATGGGATCCTCTCAGGTCATCAAATTCTCCGACGGCAATATTTTCGTGCGCATTAACGAATCGGTCCGGGACAGAAACGTATACCTGGTACAACCCATCGCCACCAACCCCAACGACGAATTTGTGGAGATCCTGTTCTTCGTGGACGCGCTGAAGCGCTCCAACGCCCTGTCGGTGACCCTGGTGATGCCCTATTTCGGCTACGCCAAGGGCGACAAGAAGGACGAGCCCCGGGTGTCCATCCGGGCCCGGGTGTGCGCCGAGTCCATGGAGCTGGCCGGGTGTGACCGGTTCATCACCATGGACCTGCACTCGCCCCAGGTTCAGGGCTTCTTTAAGCGGCCCATGGACCACCTGTACGCCATGCCCATGCTGTGCGAAATGGTGAAAAAGGAGTTGGATTTGTCCAACGCGGTGGTGGTTTCCCCGGATGCCGGGTTCGCCAAGCAAGCCCGTAAGTTCGCCGCCTGGCTGGAACTGCCCATCGCCATCGGCGACAAGCAGCGCACCGACCATACCGAAAACGCCCAGGTACTGGAGATACTGGGTGACGTGGAGGGCAAGAATTGCCTGATCTGCGACGACTTTACCACCTCCGGCGGCACGTTGGTCAACCTGGCCTACTCCCTGAAGAAGCGGGGCGCCGGGCGCATTCACGCCCTGCTCAGCCACAACATCATCTCCAAGCAGGGCGTGGAGCTGGTCAACCAGAGCCCCATCGACCAGGTGATCTCTACCGACACCATCAGCAATCCCAACATCCTGGGCCAGCCCAAGTTCCGCATGGTGTCCGTGGCCCCCATGTTCGCCGAGACGGTGATCCGCTTCTATAACAGCCAATCCATCAACGACATGTTTACCGCCCTGCCCGAGCATATCGTCCAGGCTGGGTTGGACCTGGCCAAGGTGGAATAAAGCTTTCCGAAGGCACAAAAGCAGGGGGACGGGCGTGCGCTCGTCCCCCGCTGGCGAAAGGGGGAGGGGACCATGGCCGGCGCGGCCCGCAAACGACTCATGACCCTTCGCGCCAGGGCCTATCGCGCCCTGATGAAAAGCGCCCATGCCCTGGGCATCCGGGATGGGCGCAAGGTGGTGTTTGATAGCTTCGGGGGACATGCCTATTCGGATAACCCCCGGGCGGTGTGCGAAGCCCTGCTGGCGCTGCGCCCCGACGTGCGGGCGGTATGGCTATTCAAGGACCCGCGCAAGGCGCGGCCCCACATGCCGGAACGGGTGAGGGCGGTACGCAGCCATTCCCTGGCGGCGGTGTGGCATATGGCTACCGCAGGGACCTGGGTGTTTAACGGGCTCATGCCCCACTACGCCGTCAAGGGCAAGGGGCAATTTTACGTACAGACCTGGCACGGCGACCGTCCCTTCAAGGTGTGCCTCCAGGAATCGGGCAAGAACGGCCTGCCCGACGCCGGGGCCATCGATTTGGCGGTGGCCGCTTCCCAGGCGGGAACCGACTTTTTCCGCTCCGCCTTTCAGTACCAGGGGGACATCCTGGTGGAGGGTTCTCCCCGCAACGACGTTTTGGTCAACCCTGTTCCCGCCTTGGCGGAGCGCACCCGCAAGCAGCTGGGCCTGCGCCGGTCCTGGGGGGTGGCCATGTTCGCCCCCACCATGCGGGAGCACCTGAGCCATACCGCCCATAAGCAGGACCTGAGCGGCATAGACCTGGTGCGGGTGCTGGATTTGCTGGAAAAAAAGGAGGGCAGGCCCTGGCGGATGCTGGTGCGGGCCCATTCCACCGTAGCGGGGCTCACTGGCCTGGCCCAGGACAGCCGCATCTTGGACGTGAGCGGCTATGAGGACATGCGGGACCTGCTGGCCATATGCGATTTGCTCTTGTCGGACTACTCCTCTTGCGCCAGCGATTTTCCCCTCACCGGTAAACCGGTGGCACTGTTTCAGCCCGATCTGGATCAATACCAGGCCCAGGACCGCCCCCTGTACTTCTCCATGGAGGATACCCCCTACTGGGCCGCCGCCAACCAACGGGAGTTGGAACAGATCCTGTTGGACATGAACCCGGACAAGGCCCGGGACAACGATGAGGCCATCCTGGATTTCTTCGGCACGCAGGAAAGCGGTCACGCCGCCCGGGCCGTGGCCCAGCGCATCCTGCAGCGCTTCCCACCGCCTCCCCCCGCCCAGCCAGCGGAGCCCGGCGGCCTGTAATTCCCCTAAAAATCCCTCGTCCCCGCCTGCGCGGGGCGAGGGATTTTTCCGCCCCCCCTCCCGAGCGCAGGCGGCCATGAGGATGCCTATGGTTCCTGAAGATTCATTTTTAAGAAAATATGATCAAAATGCAGGGATTGCTGCATTTTTGCCAGAGCGATAAGGAATGCAGTCAAATTTAACATTGGAATTTAATTGAAATTAACATATGACGGGAGGAAATGTACTAGAATGTTATTAGATGAATGAAACCATGCAAGTAGCCGTAACAATCGCATAGAACGGAGTCTTTTCCGTAAACGAACGGTGAGGAATATGAAGAATTGGGTTACAATGCGTTTATAGAAAGAGAGGCTGGGAGATATGAGAAGGGAGTCTGACTCCATCGGAAGCGTAAACGTGCCGGACGACGCCTATTATTCAGTACAATCCATACGGGCCAAGGAGAACTTCCCCATGACCGGGCGGCTGATGCATCCCTACATGGTGGACAGCCTGGTGGTCATCAAGAAGGCGGCGGCCATGGCCAATCAGCGGGCGGGCACCCTGAAGCCGGAAATCGCCACAGCTATCATTCGGGCCTGCGACGAGGTGCTGGCGGGCAAGCTGCGGGACCAGTTTATCGTGGACCCCATTCAGGGCGGCGCGGGCACTTCGGCCAACATGAACGCCAACGAGGTGATCGCCAACCGGGCCACGGAGATTCTGGGGGGCAAGCTGGGAGAATTCCTGGTACATCCCAACGATCACGTGAACATGGCCCAATCCACCAACGACGTGTTTCCCTCGGCGGGAAAGCTGGCGGCGCTGCGGATGACCGGCGAGCTGCTGGACTCCCTGGACCAGCTGATCGAGGCCATGGAGGCCAAGGCCCAGGAATACGCCCACGTGATCAAGCTGGGCCGCACCCAGCTGCAGGACGCGGTACCCATGTTCCTGGGGCAGGAGTTCAAGGCCCATGCCAACGCCCTGCGCCGGTGCGTGATGCGCATTTTGAAGAGCCGCAACGAGCTGTTCGACCTGAACCTGGGCGCCACCGCCATCGGCACCAGCATCAACGCCACCGAAGGGTATCTGGACTGCGTGGTGGACATCCTGGCGGACCTAGTGGGGCAGCCCCTGAAGGCGGCGGACGACCTGATCGATGCCACCCAGAACCCGGACTGCTTTGCCGCCATCTCCTCGGCGGTAAAGAACTGCGCCCTGGTGATGTCCAAGATCGCCAACGACATGCGCCTGCTGTCCAGCGGTCCCTGCGGCGGCATTGAGGAGCTGCAGCTGCCCGCCTGCCAGCATGGCTCCTCCATCATGCCCGGCAAGATCAACCCGGTCATTCCCGAAGTGGTCACCCAGGCGGCCTTCCTGGTTGCGGGCAACGACGTGACCATCTCCATGGCGGTGGAGGCGGGACAGCTGGAGCTCAACGCCTTTGAGCCGGTGCTGTTCTACTGCCTGTTCGAGTCTCTCCAGGTGCTGGCCCGGGCGGCGGACACCTTCCGCCTGCGCTGCATCGAAGGGGTGACGGCCAACGTGGAGCACTGCAACCAGTTGCTGATGCAGTCCATGGCCATCGCTACCGCCCTATGCCCCGCCATCGGCTACGAGAAGGCTACCGCCATCGTAAAGAAGGCCCTCAAGGAGCACCGCACTGCGGTGGACGTAGCCCTGGAGGAGCTGTCCATGCCCAAGGAGGAAATCGAGCGGATCGTCAGCAACTGTCTGGAGGAGCGCCACGGCTAATCCGAGGAGGATATTCCCGGGAAGAGCCGCAGATGGAGCTACCGGGGATAAACCGATTCAACATAAATCTGTGCATATTAGTTGACAAATGACTCCGCAAGTGGTACCATTAACGCAACAAGTTATTAAAGATGGGGGGCTTTTCCCATGAGAGGTCCGGTATGGGCGCGGGCGATGGCGCTGGTTGTGGCGCTGGCGCTGTGGGCGGCAGGTTGCGCCGCCCAGAACGGCGATGATCCGGTGCTGTTCACCTTCAATGGACAGGACGTTTACCAAAGCAAAGTGGTGGCCATGGCCGAAGCCTACGCCCAAGCCGGCATGATTTCGGGGGAAGACGCCTATGACGAAGCCATCGAGTACATGATCGTCAACCAGCTGGTGCCCGAGGCCAAGGCGGCGGAGCTGGGCCTGGACCAGTACAGCCAGGAAGAATTGGACCAGATTAACCAGGAGGCCGAGGAGTACTTCGAAGCCCAGCTGGACGCCTATGCAAACGGGCTGCTGCCCGAGGCCAGCCAGGAGGAGAGAGAACAGTTCCGCCAGGATTTGCAGGCATACTGGGCCGAGACGGGCACCACCCTGGAGACGGCCAAGGAGAACCACCTGTTCAACTACACCAAGGAGCGCCTGCTGGAGACCATGAAAGTGGACATCACCGAGGAGGAGATCCAGCAGGTGTTTGAAGAGCAGGTGCAAAAGGATAAGGACTACTTTACCGGCAACATCACCGCCTACGAATACTTCACCGTGTACCAGAACAGCGACGTGTGGTACATCCCGGAGGGCTTCCGGGGGGTGTTGCAGATCCTGCTGTACGCCGGCGAGGACCTGACCCAGGCCTATGAGGACGCGGTGGATGCGGGAGAAGGCGTGGAAGAAGCCCGCCAGGCGGTGCTGGACAGCAAGCAGGACATCGTTGAGCAGATTTACGACCGGCTGGACGCGGGCGAGGATTTCGTTTCGCTGATGTGGGAGTACAGCGAGGACCCGGCCATGGATGAAGACCTGGCCCAGACCGGCTATGCAGTACACCAGGACAGCCGCATCTGGGTAGAGGAGTTTACCCAAGGCGCCTTTGGCGATGAAATGCAGGCCGTGGGGGACGTAAGCCAGCCCGTGGTGAGCAAGTACGGCGTGCATATCCTGTATTACCTGCGGGATATCCCCAGCGGACCTGTGGAAATGGACCAGCGCATTGAGCAGAGCATTCAGAGCTACCTGACCAACCAGAAGCGCGTGCAGATGTTGGAGGATTGGGCCCAGGACTACCCGGTGGAGTATAACCAGCAGGCGATCGACCAGCTGATGCAGCAGTAAATCCCGCTCTCCCTGTTAGCCGGTAAACCGCTGGGCGCTTGCCGGTTGGGCAGGATGCATCAAACAAAAGCCAACAAGACGACTAGAGCTATTTTGTCATATTGACATTGCGCGAAGGTATAGAACAGCGAAATGGAAATCCATGGACGTCTAAAGCAACGGGTGCGATGATATGGACATGGGTTTACGTGAAGAATCGTGCGTTAAAGGAGCTGACTACAAGAAGACGGCGGCTGAACCGGTCCGGTGGACCAGCCCTGGACGCACCAAAAATGCGCACGAAGGAGGGAACGGGAGAGGAGCGCGGAGGGGCGGCGGAAGGAAGAGACGGCTGGCGTCTAAACCAACAGAAGGACATGTTACCGGGAGAAACCGGTTTACATGGCGTAATTCCACGGAAAGAATAAGTTAGGAGGGAAAGATCATGCGTAGAGTCATTTGCGGTATCCTGTGTGTACTGATGGTGCTGGGCTTTGCCACCACCGCCTTTGCGGGCATCAACGGCGAAGTCAAGACTTATGGCACCCCCTTCTTGATCACCAATGCGGGCCAGGGCCCCGGCGGCAAGATGGCCCGCCTGCTGGTGAGCCAGACGGGCACCGTGGTGCTGGACACCGACTACTTCTATGATTCCGAGCCCGGCGCTGAGGGCCATGGCACTTTGGATGACATGGACTACACCTGCCTGGTGGTTGTCATCGGTTCCACCGATAAGGGCCTGGGCGCTTCCGGCATCACCATCGACGACGAGCTGGCCCGCCTGGAGGAGATGGTAGCCCACGCCAAGGAGATCGAGCTGCCCATCGTGGCGGTGCTGCTGGAGAAGGACAAGAGGTCCGACATCCCCACCAACGCCAATGAGCGCTGCATCGACGCCATCTGCCCCAACGCCGAGTGGATGATCGTGGTGGCGGACGGCAATACCGACGGTCGCTTCGACGCCATCTCCGAGGAATACGGCATCCCGCTGACCATCATTGACACCACCCTGGACTTCACCGAGCTGGCCAAGCAGGCATTTATCAAGTCCGAATAACGCCAAAGAAGCAGTACCGGGTCCCTCCCCTGGGGGGACCCGGAAAGATGAAGTGAAGGGGGAGGAATGGTCTTGACCTATACGGTTCTCGATATAGTCATAATTTTTGTGGCTATGATCGCCGCCTTCGTGATTGGAAGCAAGCTGCTCAAATCCACGGAGCTGTCTATGGCTCTGGCGGGCGTAGTGGCAGTGATCTTCACCTGGGCTCACGGATGGACCGCGGAGCCCGTCCGGGTGATCGTGGAAGGCTTGTTTACCAACCTCGACTTGGCGATGACATTCATCTTCGCAACCCTATTTATTAACGTCTATTCCGCCAGCGGCGCCATGACGGCGCTGACAAGAGGCCTGGTGTCCAAGGTCAACAGCAAGTGGCTGCTGATGGCCTGCATGGCGGTGCTGATGCTGATCCCCGGCGCCATCACCGGCGCGGGCAGCGTATCGGTATTCGTGCTGGGCGCCATGGTGTACTCCATCATCCGCTTCATGGGCGTATCGGAGAAAAAGGCCACCGCCTTCGTGTTCGTGTTCGCCATCATGAGCGCGGCCTGCCCGCCCATCAACCTGTGGACCATGCTGATGACCGCTCAGGCCAACATGCCCTATGTGGGCTTTGAGCTGCTGCTGCTGATCCCCATCGTCATCGCCGGCGCGTTCACCATCATCTACCTGGGCTGGGGCGCCAAGCGGGCGCCCAAGGAGGAGATCCTGGCCTCCCTGCCCCAGGTGAACGAGAAGATGAGCGGCGTAGGCGGCGCGGTGCGCATCCTGCTGCCCCTGCTGGCGCTGGTGCTCATGTTCGTGCTCACCCTGGTCATCCCCTTCCAGATGCCGGTGCTGGGCCTGCCGCTGATGTTCGTTATCTGCACGGTGATCTCCATGCTGTGCAACCCCAACAAGATGGGGGTCAAGGAATATTGGAAGGTGCTGGACGGCACCATGGAGCAGGTGTTCCCCCTGGTGGCCACCGTGCTGTCCGTGGGTATTCTGCAAAACGCCATGGCCGCTTCCGGCGTCAAGGGCCTCATCGGCACCGCCTTCGTGCTGCTGCCCTTCATCTGGATCTACATTCTGATTCTGGTGGTGGCGCCCTTCGCCCAGGGCTGCATGAGCTACGGCAGCGCCATCGTCATCGGCACGCCGCTGATCTTCATGTTCAATACCGCCGGCATGAACGTAACCGTGGTGTGCGCCGCCATGAGCTTGATGTTCCCCATCGGCGACTGCCTGCCGCCCTCCCGCATCGTGGGCCGCTTGACCTTGGAGACCACGGGCTATACCGGAAGCTACGGCTCCTTCCTGAAGCAAATCTTCCTGCCCTGCCTGGTCCTGGGTCTGCTGGCGCTGCTCATGCTCATTGAGCCGGGTTGGTTCGCGTTCTTGGCTTAAGAAAGGAATGGAGATAGATCATGATATTAACCGAAGCGATTATCCATTACGCATACTTCGTCATGGCGGGCATCATCGGCATTCTCCTGCTCAAGAACCTGTTCAAGCGGGAAAAGCGCCAGGGCTTGGTCTACGACATCGTGTATGCCTATTGCATCATCCCGTTCCTTCTTCGCGTCCTGTACATTAAGTGAGTGAAGGAGGAAAGAGCATGACTGAATCCAAGAACACCAAAATTTCCGTAAAGCTATTGTGCCTGGCGTTGGCGCTGGTGCTGGCGGCGGTGGCCGGCTACAGCTTCTACGATCAGCGCCACTATAAGGAGACGGTTGTGGTCTCCGACGCCTTGACCGACGTGCGCTGGCTCAGCGACTACGTGCCCGAGCTGGAAGGCACCTTCGGCGATACGCCCATCTTCGTGTTCGACTCCGGCGTAGAGGGCGGCTCCCTGCTGTACTGCGGCGGCACCCATCCCTACGAGCCTGCCACCAGCCTTTCCGCCTTTATCATGATGGAAAATATCCAGGTGGAAAAGGGCGTGGTGTACGTCATTCCCCAGTGCAGCTTCTCTGCCACCACTCTGGGCGTGCAGGGCAACGCGTATCCGCCCTATTTCACCATTGAGACCGAGTGGGGCGAGCAGAAGTACAAGATCGGCGAGCGCAACACCAACCCCCTGGATCAGTGGCCGGATAACTTCACCTACATCAATTACCCCTCCGGCCAGTCCCAGGCCTACAACGACCTGCGCAACCTGAACCGGTGCTATCCCGGCCGTCTGGACGGCACCTTCACCGAGCGGGTGGCCTACGCCATCATGGAGTTCATCCGCACCGAGGAGATCGACATCTCCATCGACAGCCACGAGGCTTCCATCATGTACCCGGTGGTGGGCACCTACGTAGCCCATCAGAACGCCGAGAACATCGCCATGATGGCCTCCATGGACCTGACCGGCAACGGCATCTTCGACATGAAGTACGAGGCCTCCCCCAACAGCCTGAAGGGCTTCACCCACCGGGAGTGGGGCGACTACAGCGACACCCTGGCCATCCTCATGGAGACCCCCGAACCCTTCATCGACCGCATCGTGGGCCCCATCACCGAGGACCTGATGATGACCGGACAGGACCTGTTCCTTTCCTTCGCCGGCGATAAGGGCCTGACCTACGTGGAGTACAGCGAGGAAAACAACTACAGCTGGCCCATGGAAGTTCGGGTAGGCCGCCATCTCACCGGCGCGGCCAAGTGCCTGGAGTACCTGCCCATGTTCTACCCCGAGAAGGAAGTCATCGCCACCTGGCCCTCCTATGATGAATTGGTGGAGCAGGGCTGCGGCGCCTTCCTCCACGATCCCTCCACCGCTGACCCCAACCAGGTCTACGAGATCTACTGCGAGCGCTACGAGTACAAGGGCCCCATCGCTTCCAAAGAGGAGCCTGCTGCCGAGGAGCCCGCGGCTGAGGAACCCGCTGTCGAGGAACCGGTAGCTGAGGAGCCCGCAGCTGAGGAACCTGCTGTCGAGGAACCGGTAGCTGAGGAGCCCGCGGCTGAGGAGCCCGCTGCCGAGGAACCCGCGGCTGAGGAGCCCGCTGCCGAGGAACCGGTAGCTGAGGAATCTGCCGCCGAGGAACCCGCAGCTGAGGAGCCTGCGGCTGAGGAAGCCGCTGCGTAATGCGGCGGACTTGGGAACCGAAATGAAGAAGGAACGGCTGGGCAGCAGCCTGGCCGGGCAAAGACGGGCCGCCGGTGCCTGAGAGGGTCCCGCCAGGCGGCCATGGGAAGACCATACCTGAGACTGCCCCGTTCCCCGGGGCACGGCCCTGGGGAACGGACGCTGTCAACTCTCGAATAGCGGGCCGGAGGCGCCGGTCTGTTATATAAAAACATGAGGAGGAAAACATAGGTATGAAGAAGTTCAGGATCTTTGCCGTGATGGCCCTGGCGCTGTGTCTAGTGCTGGGCGCCCAGAGCACCCTGGCCTGCACCATCGTGTCCGTGGGCAAGGATGCCACGGTAGACGGCTCCACCATCTCTACCCACAACGACGACTCCACCAGCGCGGACTTCCGGCTGTGGATCATCCCGTCCATGGAGGGCGGCGAGGGCATCACCCGGGACTTGGTCGTGGACTCCCACAACTATGGCGACTTTAGCGACTATCCCAACACCAAGGACTACGGCAACGGTTTTGCCGTGACCACCATCGACCAGCCTGAAGACACCTACGCCTACTTCCATTCCCGTTACTCCTTCATCAATGAGAAGGGCGTGGCCATGGGCGAGGCGACCTTCAGCTACGACGATGATTTCACTGAGAGTGAAACCTACGACCTGCTGTTCGGCAGCAACACCGGCCTGATCGACTGCTGGAACGTCCAGGACATCGCCCTGGAGCGCGCCGCCACCGCTCGCGAGGCGGTTGAGGTGATGGGCGAGCTCATCGAGACCTACAAGTGGAAGGATCCCGGCGAGACCATCAACATCTGCGACGGCGAAGAAGTCTGGATCTTCGAGGCCTATGGCCAGGATCTGTGGGCTGCCGTGCGTCTGCCCAGCAACGCCTTCTTCGTAGCGGCCAACCGCGCCGTCATCGCCGAGTTCGACTTCGAGGACACCGAGAACTACCTGTGCTCCCCCAACCTGAAGAGCTTTGCCGTGGAGCATGGCCTGTGGTCCGAGGATTCCGGCGAAGTGTTCAGCCCCGCCGATCTGTACGCCCCCTATCATGGCGACTACTCCCGCAACCGCGAGTGGCGCGCCTTCTCCCTGGTGGCGCCCAGCCAGGAGTTCGACATCGACGCCTACCGTTATCCGCTGTATGTGGTGCCCGACGAGAAGCTGTCCGTGCAGGACGTGTTTGAGATCAAGGGCGACTACTATGAGGGTACCGATCTGGATGCCTCCCGGTTCGCCACTGCCGGCGACTTCGGCAACCCGCTGAACTTCAACAACCCCACCCGGACCATCAACATGTACCGTACCTGCTACGTGATGATCGCCAACGTGAAGAGCTGGCTGCCCGACGAAGTGAAGTGCCTGGTGTGGTACGGCTATGGCGCTCCCGACTCCACCTTCCTGACCCCCCTGTGGCCCACCATGACCGAGATGCCTTCCTACTACGATCATGGCAGCCGCTATGAGGACTTCGACCGCACCTCCGGCTGGTGGATCAACACCTACGTACAGGATCAGGCTGCCCGCAACTACGACTACGCCATCGAGCTGATCCACGAGCGCCGCGCCGAGAAGATGGCCCAGCAGTACGAGGAAGTGCCGCAGCTCCAGGAGAAGTGGGCCGAGATGATCAACAACGGCCAGACCGAGGAAGCCATCGCCGAGCTCACCGAGTACGCCAACAACGCGGCCAACGAGTGGTTCGAGATGTGGCTTGACCTGGGCGACGAGCTGGTCAGCGACCTGGTGTGGGACCGCATGAACGTGGACGGCCGCATCGCTGGCGGTGACTACTCCGAGTGGTATCAGAACATCATGGACAGCGCTGAGATGAAGCCCCTGGAGACCGCTGAGGACGCCGCGGCCTAATCCTGGCCTGAACGCCAACAACAAATCAAACGACCGGGTTTCCGGAAGCCTTCGCTTCCGGAAACCCCTTCACATCATCGCTTATGAAGAGCTTAGCAGTTTCCCTCATCCTGGCGGTTTCCGGCCTGCTGCTGGTGGCGGGCGTGGTGGAGAAATGGCGGCACAGGCGCAACCTGGCTTCTATCCCCATCCGGGTGTTGGTGAACGGTACTCGGGGCAAGACCAGCGTCACCCGGCTGATCGCAGCAGTGCTGCGGGAAGCCCAAGTGCCCACCTGGGCTAAGACCACCGGTACCCAAGCGGCCTGGGTTCTGCCCGATGGAAGCGAGCGGGAGTACCGCAAAAACCGGCCGGTGAACATCCGGGAGCAGATCCCCTTCATCCGCGCCGCCCGGCGGGACGGCGCCCAGGCGGTGGTCATCGAGTGCATGGCCCTGCACCCGGAAAACCAGAAGATGATGGGCTGGGAATTCGTGCGCCCCACCGTCCAGGTGATGACCAACGCCCGGGTAGACCACGTGTGCGAGATCGGCGCCACTGAGGGGGAAACGGTGGCCACCTTGGCCCAGTCCATCTTCCCCCAGGCCCGGGTGGTGGCCGACGATGCCCGCTTTGACGCCTATACCCCCAACCGGGTATCCTCCCTGGAGGAAAGGGTGGAGGAGGGCTACGTGGAGTCCTTCGACTACCCCATGTTCCAGGACAACGTGCGCCAAGCCCTGGCCGTGGCCCGGCTGCTGGGCGTCGACCGGCAGACCGCCCTGGGGGGGATGCGCAAGGCACGCCCCGACGTGGGTATGTGCGGCCCCTTCCGGGTGGGCTGCTGCACCGTGATCAACGCCTTCGCCGCCAACGACTTGGATTCTTCCAGGGCCCTGCTCCACAAGGCCCTGGACCAGTACGGCCTGGCGGGACAGCCCCTGTGGGTGCTGTTCAACAACCGCTCCGACCGGGAATTCCGCCTGGGCGAGTTTTTGCCCCTTATCGGCGAATTGGCCGCTCAGGGCGCCCGGGTGCGGGTCATCGGCGAAAACCAGGACAAGGCCGCCCGTTTTTTTGCCCGCAAGGCGGGCGCCCAGGCCCAAAAGTTGGATCCACCGCCCCTGGATTGGATCGATAGCCTGAAGGACCAGCGCTGCGCCGTGCTCTGCCTGGGCAACATCAAGGGCGCGGCTCGGGAAACCATCGAGGCCCTACAGACCCGCAAGGCGGAATGGTGCCCTCAACCCGGCGCGGCTGCGGAGCCCGGCGGGGGCGCTGGGCAGGCCCAAGCGGGCCAGGAGGAACGGACGGGCCATACACAGGGATAGACAGGGATAGCGCGGGGAGGGAATGGGTATGTTACAGCAAGCCATCGGCCTGAGCATCATCATGGGCTTTTTGTCCACCGAACTGCTGGGCCTGTTCACGGGTGGGCTGATCTCGGCGGGGTACCTGGCCTTTTACGTGGAGCAGCCCTATCGCATCCTGGCCACCCTGGCGCTGTCCCTGGTGGTATACGCGGCGACGCAGCTGGTGAGCCGGGTCGTGATCCTGTACGGGCGCAGGCGGTTTATGCTCACGGTGATTCTGGGCATTTTGTTGGGATGGCTGTACGAGAGCCACTCCTACTACATCAGCGGCATTTCCCAGGACCTGCGGGTGATCGGCTACATCATTCCCGGGCTGTTGGCCAACGACATGTGCAAGCAGGGCATATGGCGCACGGTGCTGATGGTGCTGGTGTGCGCCCTGCTGATTCGCCTGATTTTGACGGCGGGTATGTACCTATGAAGAAGATGCAAACGCAAGGCAAGATCCGGTGGGGCTATTTGGCCCTGGCGCTGGCGGTGGGGATAGCCGGCTTTTGCGGCGTCTGGTTCGGCAGGCAGCAGGAGCTCACCCCTTACGCCGGCGTGCAGCTGGCTGCGGCCCAGCGGATGCAGCGGGGCGAGGCGCTGCTGCTGGAGGTCGTGCTGGAGGAAGGCATAGCCATCGAGGAGATCGACCTGAACCGAACCGGGCTCATTGGTCCGGAATGGACGCCCCTGACCACCACGCCGGGCAACGAGGACGCCAAGCGCACCTCGCTGGACCCCAACTTTGCCGCGCTGCTGGTGCGCTATTTCAAGGAAGCCGGGCTGGAGGCGGGGGACACGGTGGCGGTGGGCACCAGCGGGTCCTTTCCCGGCCTGCTGACGGCCACATTGTGCGCCGCTACCGAGATGGACCTGGACGTGAAGGTGAGCGCCTCCTTCGGCGCTTCCATGTACGGCGCCACCCGGCTGGAGCTCAACATCTGCCGCATCATGCGCCTGC
Organism: Candidatus Excrementavichristensenella intestinipullorum; assembly: GCA_018711685.1. Taxonomy (GTDB): domain Bacteria; phylum Bacillota; class Clostridia; order Christensenellales; family Aristaeellaceae; genus Excrementavichristensenella; species Excrementavichristensenella intestinipullorum. The sequence continues at coordinate 14,709 of DVHZ01000003.1, forward strand.
TGAAGGAGGGGGGCATTGTGGAGTACCAACTGCTGGCAGTATCCCCCGGCGGCAATAACGATTACGGCGAGAGCGCGCTGTTCCCCGATTCCCGGGAGACCATCGCCCAACTGGCCGCCCAGGAGGGCGTGGAGTACATCGACTATAACGACATCGAAAAGAGCATCGCCCGGCGGCTGGAGCTGTTCGGCGAGGACGTGGACTGCTTCGTCAACGTGGGCGGCGCCAGCGTCAACAGCGGCACCAGCGCCTATACCCTGGATTTCCCCAACGGCCTGGTCACCGACCCGCCCCGCATCCCCACCACCCCCAACCGGGGCCTGATGTACGAGTACGCCGCCCGGGGCGTGCCGGTGATCAACATGCTCAACGTGCGCCAGATGGCCGCGGATAACGGCCTGGCCTTCGACCCGGTGCCCCTCACCCAGCCCGGAGAAGGGGGCGTATACTATGATATCGTCTACCCCGTATGGGTGGCCGTCCTGGCCGCTGTCCTCATGGCGGCCATCCTGATCCTGGGCCGCCTGCGTTACGCCAAGGAGCAGGGCTGACCCTGAGGGCATGACAAAGCGAAGCCGCCCCGTGCTGACCGCTGGGACGGCTTCGCTTTATTATATCCCGCCCCCCTGGAGCCGGGGCGGGGGAGAGGGGCGTTGGTCAGGGGCGGATGGGTTCGGGCAGGGCGTACACCTCGATGCGTTCCCGGGGATTGCGCCGGAACAGGTCCGAGCAATCGATGCTGCCCAGGCGCCGGATTTCCGGGCATCCTTCCAGGCACTGGATGTATTCCGGGGAGGGATAGTAGCACAGCAGCAGCATTTGCCGGGGATTGGCGTACCAGGATTGCCTCAGGCGGCGCAGCACCGCCTCGAATACCGTTGAGGAGAAGGGATTAAAGAAGAAAAAGGCGTTTTCATCCCCGATGGGGTACTGTTCCGCCAGGCAGCAGGCCAGGCGGACCCGGTCTCCGGCCCGGCAGGCCTGACGGTTTTCCAGGGCCTCCCGGATGAGCCTAGGGGACTGGTCTATGCCCGTAGCCTGACAGCCCACCGCCGCGGCCAGGTAAAAGACCACCCGCCCCTTGCCGCAGCCGTAGTCCAGCAGGCGGTGCTCCCTGCCAAGCCAGCCGCTCTGGGCCAATCGCTCCAGCACCGGGTAGGGAGTGGGCTCGTAGGGCGCGTAGTGGGCGCTGGCCACGTCTTCACGCCCGGTGGTCTTGATGCCCAGGCGCTTGTCGCCTTCCCGGCCGGTCATTCTTCCTCCAGCAGCTTTTGCAGCGCTTGATTGTATTTGCCCTGGCGCTTTACGTCCTTTTTCGTGACTGCGGGCAGCCGCGCCAAGTTGCTGTTGTCGATCAGGTCGCTGATCTTCACCTGGCGCGCCAGGGGATTGGCCGCCACCCGCTGGATATATTCGGCCCAGGCCTCCCCTTCCCGGCGGCTGATGGCGTCCACCGCAGCGGCAGTTTCCGGCCCAAATTGGGCGCAAATCTCTTCCAGGGTCACATCCGTATCCTCTACCGTATCGTGAAGCCAGCCCACCACCTGAGCTTGGGGCGAGGTCAGGCGGGAAACCACCCGCTCCGGATGGGTGATATAGGGCAGGCCCGCCCGATCTATTTGCCCCTGGTGGGCCTGGACCGCCAAACGCTTGGCGGCCTGTACGTCTGTGCTGTAGGCCATTGTGCATACCTCCAATGGGATGATTTGCCAACAAAAGTCCACTACCGCTGGGAAAGCCGGGCTTTGCCGTTTTCACCGGCCCCCGCTATCCGTGCTCCTTGCGCCGTGCGGATCTGGGCTGGGAAAGGGAAGGGCTAATCCCCCTGGGCCCGCCGGTACAGCCGCCACAGGTTTTCTCCGGCGACCCCCGCAACCACTTCCCCGGCATAGCCCTGCCGGGCGATCAGGTCCGCCAGGGCGGGCAGGCAGGCGGGGCCCTCCAGGCCCTGGGGCCAGGCGTCGATGCCGTCAAAGTCGCTGCCGAAGCCCACGGCTTTTTCTCCGCCCAGTTCCAGCAGCCCGTCCAGATGGGCCAGCAGGTCGGACAGGGTAGCCGGGCGGCCCTGGGCCAGAAAGGCGGAGTAGAAGTTCAGGCCGATATACCCGCCGCCCCGGATGATTTCCTGCGCCAGCGCACGGGGCAGGTTGCGGGGGACGTTGGCCACTTCGCGCAGGTTGGAATGGCTGGCCGCCGTCGGGAGCGCCGACAGGGCCAATACGTCCTCGATGCCCTGGTCGTTCAGGTGGGACACGTCGCAGATCAGCCCCAACTGCCCCATTCGGGCCACCAGCTCCCGGCCGAAGGGCTTCAGCCCCCGGCGGCTGCCCGACAGCGCCGGGTAGCCCACCTGGTTTTCGTAGTTCCAGGTGAGGGCGATCATCTTGACGCCCTGGGCGGCAAAATACTCCAGCCGGTCTAGAGACCCTTCCAGCACCTCGGCCCCTTCGATGGACAGCACGCCGTGGGGATTTTGGGGCTTTTCTTGGGGCAGTTTGCCCCGCAGCAGGGGAACCCCCAGCTGTGGGACGGCCTCCAACATGGCCTGGGCCCGGCTGAAGGGCGTGCCCGGGTCCTTTTCCCCGCCGCAGAACAGGGCGTAGGTCTGTAGGCCCACCTGCCCTGCCTCCAGGGCCTGGGCCGTCACCTGGAGCTCTTGAGGCGATTTCTTTCCTACCGTTAGGGCATATAATGTGTCGCAATGGGCATCGGCGATAAACATGTCCTTCCTCCTCTCTTTCATGGGGCGGCGTCCAAGCATTCGCCGCCAAGCCGCACCCCATCCGGCCCGCCCCAGCCCTCTCCGCAGCCCCCTGGCGGAAGCCCTCCGCCTGCCCCGCAGCCCCGCTCAGCCCCCTGGCGGAAGCCCTCCGCCCCTCCCTGCAGCCCCGCCGAAACCTTCCTGCGCTCTCCGCCGCGGGCCAGGCTCCGCCTGGCCCGCGGCGCCAGGGGGAGCTCCGCCCCCCCTGGACCCCCCTGCCCCGCCGTGGCCGGGCTTCCGCCCGGCCACGGCGCCAGGGGGCGCGCCCCCTGGACCCCCCGGGGCGCGTTGCAAAACACCCCCGCAAAAAAAG
>DVHZ01000170.1 GCA_018711685.1 Candidatus Excrementavichristensenella intestinipullorum
TAACCCCGCCCACGGCTTAGGGCCGCCACCCCCGCAGCGGCCCTAAGCCGCCCCAGCGTTCCTGCGGGAGTGCCGCCGCCATCCGGCGGCGGCACTCCCGCGCCCGGGGGGCTCCGCCCCCCGGGACCCCCTGACGCAATAGATGCGGCTTTGAGTGCTTCGATGCAGCGCTGGTTTTGCTGCGGTGGGAGGCGGAAACGTATCGTTCTATCGAAGCCTTTTGGGGTGGTGGGTCATCGGGTAGGCGGTGTTCTGCCGCTCCCCCAATGCCGTCCCCCCTGGGGCGTCATTGGGGGAGCGCAGCGTTCCTTGCAGGGGCATGTCGCGTTACGCTGATTCGCTCTCTCCTGAAGAGATGCCCGATGGCTTTTCTCTTGATAGCGATAAAAAAACAACGCAGCCCATTGCATAAGCTGCGTTGCTTCCGTGGTAGCGGCTAGTGGATTCGAACCACTGACACTCCGGGTATGAACCGAATGCTCTGGCCAACTGAGCTAAGCCGCCAAATGGTTGCGGGGGAGGGATTTGAACCCTCGACCTCCGGGTTATGAGCCCGACGAGCTACCGGACTGCTCTACCCCGCGACGACAAGGGATATTTTAGCATAGACCCGGCCGTTTGTCAACCCCTTTACCCCCCTATTTTTCCGCCGCCGGTTTGTTAAAAATGGCCCCATCCCATTGTGCCCCGGGCAAAAGATGGTATAATAAAGAGGCTATGAACGGAACGGAGCGCTATACGCCTTCCAGAGAGCCGGCGGCTGGTGCGAGCCGGCGGGCGGACGCGCTTCCTCCATCCGGGAGCGTTCGGGCGATGAGCCCGGCGGGTACGCCCGATACAGCGCCCAACGAGGGGAACGCACGGCGTTCAAACGGGGTGGCACCGCGGGCGATTTTCGCCCGTCCCTGCGGCAATTTTGGCGGGGGCGGGCTTTTTTTGCGCCCCGCTCAACATCAAAGGAGGAAAAGCACATGTTGGACATGAACCTGATCCGTACCAATCCCCAGGCGGTGGTGGAGGGCCTGGCCAAGCGGGGCTATCAAGCGGACTTGACCGACCTGCTGGCCTGGGACGAGCGGCGGCGGGCGCTGCTGCAGAAGAACGAGGCGGTGAAGGCCGAGCGCAACAAGAAGAGCAAGGAAATCCCCATGCTGAAAAAGCAGGGACAGGACACTACGCCCCTGATGGCTCAGCTCAAGGACATGGCCGACCAGGTAAAAGCCATGGACGAGGAACAGAGCGCCCTGGAGGAGAAGATACGCACCGCCCTGCTGGCGCTGCCCAATCTGCCCGCGCCCGACGTGGTGGCCGGCGGCAAGGAGAACAATCAGGTAGTGAAGGTATGGGGCGAGAAGCCCGTCTTCCCCTATGAGCCCAAGAACCACGTGGATCTGTGCGTGGATTTGGGCCTGATCGATTACGAGCGGGGCGTTAAGATGGGCGGCAACGGCTACTGGCTGTACACCGGCGACGGGGCGCGGCTGGAATGGGCGCTGCTTAACTACTTCGTCCAGGAGCATTTGAAGGACGGCTATACTTTTATGCTGCCGCCCCACATGCTCACCTACGAGTGTGGCCTTACGGCGGGGCAGTTCCCCAAGTTCGAGGAGGACGTATACCGGCTGGACGAGGACAGCTTCCGCTTTATGCTGCCCACTGCGGAGACCGCCCTCATCAACCTGTACCGGGGCGAGATCCTGGAGGAGGAGGAACTGCCCAAGCGGCTGTTCGCCTACACGCCCTGCTACCGCCGGGAGGCGGGCGCCTACCGGGCCAGCGAGCGGGGCATGATTCGGGGCCACCAGTTCAATAAGGTGGAGATGTTCGGCTACACCCTGCCCGAGGAGAGCGGGCACATGCTCCAGGAGCTCATCGACAAGGCCTGCCGCCTGGTGGAGGGGCTGGGGCTGCACTACCGGCTGAGCAAGCTGGCCGCAGGGGATTGCTCCGCCTCCATGGCCACCACCTACGATATCGAGCTGTGGATTCCCAGCATGAACGAATACAAGGAATGCTCCTCGGTGTCCAACGCCATGGATTATCAGGCCCGGCGGGGCAACATCCGGGTGCGGCGCAAGGAGAGCAAGAAGGTGGAATACCTGCACACCCTCAACGGCTCAGGGCTGGCCACCAGCCGCCTGATGCCCGCCATCGTGGAGCAGCTGCAGCAGAGCGACGGCTCGGTGATCATTCCCCAGGCCCTGCGTCCCTTCATGGGCGGCCAGGAGCGGTTAACCCCCAAGGCATGAGGCGGGTATACGATTTCGACCAAACCATTTTCCGGGGGGATTCCACGGCCAGGTTTTGCCTGTTCGCCTTGCGGCGGCGGCGGCGCCTGGCCCTGGCCCTGCCCCGGGTAGGCGCGGCTTTTCTCAAGATGGCCCTGGGCCGTCTTTCCAAGACCCAGGCCAAGCAGGTCCTGTTCCAGGCGCTGCTGCCGGCGCTGCCGGAGGTAGATGGCGCGGTTCAGGCGTTTTGGGCGGAGAATCTGGACCGGATCAAGCCCTGGTACCTGAAGCAGAAGGCCGATAGCGACCTGATCATTTCCGCCTCCCCGGAATTTCTGCTTGAGCCCGTTTGCCAGCAGCTGGGGATATCCCTCATCGCCTCCCCCGTGGACAAGCATACCGGCGAATACCGGGGGCCCAATTGCCACGGGGAGGAAAAGGTACGCCGCTACCAGGCCCTGTACGGCCAGGAGGACTTTGAGTTTTACTCCGATTCCCTGTCCGACGATCCCATGGCGCAGCTGGCCTGCCGGGCTTGGATGGTTCGGGGCGACGCCTTATCCCCCTGGCCCCTGCCCTCCTCCATCCCCTGATCCCGCCCTTGCCCTGACGCTTCGCTGCCGTGCGCAAAGGACCGGTGCGGGCCCATTGTCTCGGGCCTTTCCACTCCATATCGGGCGGACCCAACTGCAGTCCGCCCCTTTTTCAAGGGCTGCCGCTTTCAGATGTGCGGCCCGCATCCCGCCGCCATGGACAAAGACGGGCCCTTTGGCGGCAGGCCGTCCCCCGCCGCGTACCGTGGCGAAGGGCAGCCTGCCATCCACCAGCCGGGGACGATGGTGGAAAAACCAGTCCACTGGGCGCAAGGATAGCGCCGGTTGCCCAGGCCGTATACATAACATGTACTGGCAATCGTACAGTTTCGGGGATTTCCTTCAAAGTCGCTTCCGCAGTCAATCTATGCTCGCGCCCCCTGATGAAAGGCCAACATTTTGCCGCACCTGGAGGCTCTCTCCCATCTCTGCAATATATATTGTAGCTCTACACGAGTATATAATGGTTTTTTCGAATTGTTTCTTGTTTCCCCCTTTAAAAAGGTGTATACTGTGTACCGGTCAAAATACCTTACGAGGTGATTTCTTTGGACTTCCTGCAAAACATCGGCCCCTTCCTTTTGGCGGTCGTCGCCGTGATCATCAACGGCGTGCCGCAGCTTCTCTACGCCCAAGCGCGGGGCTTCGCCCTCAAGCCTGCGGGTCTGGCCTATCTGGTGGGCGCGTTTGGCAACCTGCTCACCGGCTCGGTGACGCCCATTTCCAGCCAAGCCGAAACCATTACCGTGGCCAGCGTAAAAAAGGACTTGCGCAACAACGCAAGCGCCATCCTGCTGGCCGCTGTGCTAATGATTGGGCTGGGCCTGTGCGGCGGCGTGACAAAAATCGCTGATTTTGCCGGACCCGCCGTGGTTTCCGGCATGATGAGCGGCGTGGGGCTCATCCTTGCGGGCGTGTCCTGGGATATGTTTGGCCAGGAGAAACGCACCACGTTGGTTTCCATCGTGTCCGCCATTCTGGCTTACGCCTTATTCTTGAACGATGCAAACAAAGTGGTGTGGACCATCTTCATTTCCGTCGTGGTTTCCACCGCAGATTTCCTGTTCCTGCAAAAGCGCCGCGTGGACATTTCCACCCTTGTGGAGCCCGGCCGGGAAACCGTTAAAATGAGCACGGAATGGCGCTTCTGGAAAAAGGCGTATTGGAGCGACTTTAGCTTTATTAAGCCCACCCTCAACCTTTCCGTCGTATTGGGCGCCCTCAGCCTCATGATGCTGAACATCGGCGCCAACATCTCCTTTGGCGGCATCACGGCGAGTATGGCCGGTACCGCTCAGAACTTCGATCACCTCTCCATCATCAATTCCTTGGCGGATGTGCCCAGCGCCCTCTTTGGCGGCCCGCCTATCGAGGCCATCATTTCCGGAACCGCCGGTGCGCCTTGGCCGGTCATGTGCGGCATCGTGTTTATGCTGGTGATGGGGATACTGGTGTTGCTTGGCCTTGTGGGCCGTTTGGGTAAGTATCTGCCCGCCCAGAGCATTTCCGGGTTCCTGCTGGTGATCGGCTTCGCCATGACCTTCGCCCCCAACCTCACCGCTGTGGCCGGCGGCGAAAACGCCATGAGCGGCTACATCGCCCTGGGCGTAACCGCGTGGAGCAAGAATCCCTTCCTGGGCATGGTGGCGGGTGTTTTGGTGCGCTATCTGGGCGCCTACGTGGGTCTGGTATAAGGAGGCGCACGATAATGCAGAACTGGCCTCAAACGCATACCATCCATCTGGCGCCGGACTATACGGTGGACCTCCCTCTGCTGGATATCGGCGATGGGTTCCGCATCTATTCCTTCGATATGACCGGCGAGGCCGAATGGAACCGCGTGGCAGCCAAAGAGCTGCTCAAAAAGCTGGAGCCCTATGCCTTCGACGGCATCGTGACGGTGCAAACCAAATCTTGCGGACTGGCTCAAGCCATCAGCGCCAATTTTCCCCGCTACCTGGAATTGCGCAAGAGCCGCAAGAGCTTTATGATCGATCCCAAGGGCGTAACGGTCACCTCCATCACCACCCACGGGCAGCAGGAGCTTTGGATCGGCCGGGAAAAGTACGGCCATTTTCAGGGGAAGAAATTGTGCTTCCTGGATGACGTGGTTTCCACCGGCGGAACCATTGAGGCCGCCTTCGCCCTGGCCAAAGAAATCGGCGTTGAGATAACCGTCATCGCCTGCGTGCTCACGGAGGGGCAAGTGCGCAGGGAATACAAAGGCGTTCCCCTGGTCTGCCTGGACCACATTCCCTTGCCGGGTAAAGAATAAGCCCGGCACGGCCCGCCCACCCTGCGGGTCGTGGGACAGGTCCCGCCGGACGGCCATAGGCCGTCCGGCTTCATTTTGGGGCGCTGATGGCGCATCTGCCGGGGCGAGGGAGCGCTTTCTTCCTAGGCGCAATCCGGTACGCCTTCCGGAATCGATAGGGTATAATCCGTGTCGCAAAGACCAAATACATGGTTTGCAGATTTCTAGTAGGATGAAATTGCGAGACAAAGCCTTCGAAAGGAGGAGGCAAACCATGTGGGAAAACATTGCACAGCTAAACAAGGAAGGAATCAAGGGGCAGCTCAAGAAGTTGGTGCGGGGCGGCATAGAGAAAACTTTCAATGAACTGCTGGCGGCCGAGGCGGAGAAACGCACACAGGGTGCCGGTATGAGCGCAATGAGCGGCGTCAGGGCTACCGCAACGGCCACTACAATCGCAATCTGACCACCACTTTCGGGGAAGTTACCCTGAAGGCGCTCAAACCCAGGGAGATTCTTTTAAAAACGCCGTCATTGAACGGTTGAACCGGGAGACCCGCCGCCGTACCCGCGTAGTAGGGCCGTCTCCTGGACGGCAACTCCGCCCTCGCGCCGGTCTGTGCCCGGCTACGCCATGGCGCCGGTACCTAACGGGGTAACAAGAAGCACCTGAACATGAAGCACCTGGAAATAGCCCTTGAAGGTGCCCTATAGCCAGCTGGCTTCGTCTATTCCTAAAGCCTGTATAATTTTTCGCGAAAAACCCTTGAGCCTATCCCGGAAAGCTCCGCCAGGGGCTCCTCGCCCCTGGCGCTAAGGGGAAATGGCCCACCTTGGAACGCCATCCTCGCTGGCGCGGTATCGAGGAAACGGCCTTTGGTCAAGGAATGGCAGGCGGGAGAGATGCGCTGAAATGAGGGTGGGGCTACAGGTCTTTGGCGGTGAAGATTTTTATGGAAAGCCAGGCCGATAAGGCCAGCGATAGAGGCGCGGCTAGGGCAACCAACAGGAGTAGGCTTTGATCCGTCCAACCTGCGCTTTGGGGCGCTACAGTCCCTAGGCCGCCTAGTGCGCCGCCCGCTGCGGCTAGCGCTACGATTAGCCACATGCGCCCTTTTTCCGCGCCGAATTTGAACATTAAGGGCATACTGACGCTCTGCATCACAAGGCCGATACACAGGAAAATAGCCCCGCTGAGCAGCGCGTCCCCTCCCCAAGGCGATCCCGTCGCGCCGGCGGCTATCCCTTCTACCGCCAACGCCACCAGCACCGAGGCCAAAGTACATGCCCCGCCCAGCGCGTATTTGCACAGGACAACCTGCTTTCGGGACACCGGCAGTGCTCCCGCCAGCCGGGTCCAACCGCATTGGTCGTCCCCGGACAGGACGCTGATTGGGATGAGTCCCGAGTAAATGACCGCCATAAGTGGGCAGGACCTGCTGGGCAACCCGCACAGCACCATCAGCACCAGAAAGATCCAGTATTGCCGCAACAGCGTATAAGCGTCCTTGAATAGAAGCCCCTTCATGATTCTTCCCCCTTTGCCATCAGAAGCATGATATCCTCCAGCGCCGCTCGGTCTAGCGGGATGCCGTCAGGGGCCAGAGCCCGGCGCAATAGGGCCCGAACCTGGTATTTGTCCCGCCGTGCGCCCACCACCGCAGCCTTGTCTAGGTTTTCGTATTGCTGGAACGTTAGCATTGCCAGGGCGTAGTCCTCTTCCAACGCCTCCTTTTCTGCGCAGAAGGCCAGGCGGCCTTGATGCAGAAAAGCCACGTAATCGCTTAGCTTTTCGATATCGCTGACGATATGACTGCTGATGAGCACCGAATGGGTCTCCTCCCGGGTGAATTCCATGAGCAGGTCTAAAATCTCGTCCCGTACCATGGGATCTAGGCCGCTGGTGGGCTCGTCCAGAATCAGTAGCCGGGCCTGATGGCTGAGCGCCGTGGCCAGGGACAGCTTCATTTTCATACCTCGGGAGTACGCCTTAAAGGGCTTGTCTGGCGCCAGGGCGAACCGGCGGCACAGTTGGAAAAAATCTGCCGACCGCCAGTTTGGATAGATACCGGAAAAGGTTTTATCCACCTGGGCTAGGTGAAATTGGGGCGGAAAGGCGGCTTCGTCCAGCGCCACCCCTGTCTGGGCCTTGGCCTGCAAAAATTGGGGCGACTCGCTGTCCGCGTCCAGCAGGCGCACCTGGCCCTGATCCGCCCGGCATAGCCCCAGCAGCAGCCGGATCAGGGTAGTTTTACCCGCGCCGTTTTCTCCCACCAGTCCCAGAATACAGCCCTGAGGCAGGGCTAGGCTCACGTCCTCCAGAGCGAACTTACCCTGGCGTTTGGTCACATGGCTCACTTCCAGTGCGTTCACGGTTCTTCCTCCTTTAACAAGCTCAGCATGGCCGTCAGTTCCCCGTCGCTCATGTTTAGCTGCCTGGCCAGCCGCCGGGCTTCCGATAGATGGCCCTCGATGGCTTTGAGGTATTCTTCCCGCACCAGCTCCAGGTCCGGCTGGGCCACGAAGCAGCCCTTGCCCGGCATGGTGTACAGGTAGCCCTCCCGCTCCAGCTCGTCATAGGCCCGCTTGGTGGTGATCACGCTGATGCGCAGGTCTTTGGCCAGGGCGCGGATAGAAGGCAACGCCGATCCTGGCGGCAGCGCTCCGGACAGGATTTGCGCTTTCAGCTGTTGGCTGATCTGCTCGTAAATGGGACCTTCCGCGTTGCGGATTACAATGTTCATTCCCATCACCCCTCAAACCGTTCATATACAGTATATACAGATAGAACGATTTTGTCAAGGGAGGACCGCCCTGGCCGGGATTTTTTACTGCAAGATAAAACATCTTGCTGGGCGGTATGCTATAATCTAGAGTGCGAGAATGGGTTGGAGGTCATGTAATGAAGCGAATCGTACTGACCGGTGGCGGGACAGCCGGACATGTGACGCCCAATTTGGCGCTGATCCCTCCTTTGCAGGCCCAGGGCTGGGACGTGCATTACATCGGTTCGGAGCAGGGAATCGAAAGGGAACTGATATCCCAGCTGCCGGGGGTGACGTATCACGCCGTGGCCACGGGAAAATTGCGCCGGTATGCGGATCTGAAAAACTTCACCGATCCCTTTCGAGTGTTGAAGGGCGTGGGCCAATGCGTGGGGCTGATGGGGCGCTTGCGGCCACAGATCGTATTCGCTAAGGGCGGCTTTGTCTCCGTGCCCGTAGTGTACGGCGCCCGGATGCGGGGCGTGCCCGTGCTGCTTCACGAGTCCGACATGACGCCGGGGCTGGCCAACCGCCTGTCGGTTCCCTTCGCCCAGAAGCTGCTGTGTACGTTCCCCGAGGCGGCCAAGATGGCCGGGCACAAGGGGCTCCACGTGGGCACGCCCCTGCGGCCCGAGCTGTTTTCCGGCAAGCGGGAGGAAGGGCTGCGGCGCTTCGGCCTGAAGGACGACCGGCCGGTGCTGATGGTGGTGGGGGGCTCCACCGGGGCCCAGGCCATCAACCGGGCGCTGCGCGCCGCCTTGCCTCAGCTGCTGGAGTGCTTTCAGGTGCTCCACCTGTGCGGCAAGGGCAACCTGGACGTGTCCCTGGAGGGCACGCCCCGGTATTGCCAGAGGGAATACCTCACCGACGAGATGCCCGACGCCTACGCCGCGGCGGACATTCTGGTGTCCCGGGCGGGCAGCAATACCCTCAGCGAGATTCTGGCCCTCAACAAGCCTTCCCTGCTCATCCCCTATCCCAAGACGGCCAGCCGGGGCGACCAGATCCTCAACGCCCAATCCTTTGAGCAGCGGGGCCTGGCCCGGGTGCTCTACCAGGAGGACATGACCCCCGAGGTGCTGCTGCGCCGGGTGGTGGAGGTCTACAGGGAGCGGGGCGAGCTCATCGACGCCATGGAGAAGGAGCCCTCCTCCGACGGGCTGGGCAACGTACTCAAATACATCAACCAATACGCGAAAAAAGCCTGAGCGCCATGGGCGGGAACGCGGCAGCGTTCCCGCCCGTTTCCCAGGGAGAACAGCGCCGCGGCGCCGCTGCCCGCCGCTCCTTGGGAGCCGGGCAGGGGTGTCCCTGGTGAAATGGTGGAAAGGTGGGAAGGATGTATCGGGTTTTTTTGGTGGAGGACGACCAGGTGATCGCCCAGGCCGTCAAGGCCCGGCTGGAAGCCTGGGACATGCAGGTGCAGTGTGCCAGCGATTTTCAGGACGTGCTGGGACAATTCGTCCGGTTCCGCCCCCATCTGGTGCTCATGGATGTCAAGCTGCCCTATTTCAGCGGTTACCACTGGTGCGCCCAAATTCGGGCCTGCTCCGGGGCGCCGGTGGTTTTTCTGTCCTCCGCGTCGGATAACATGAATATCCTGATGGCTTTGAGCATGGGCGGGGACGACTTCATCGCCAAGCCCTTCGACCTGGACGTGCTGGTGGCCAAGGTGCAGGCCACCCTGCGCCGGGCCTACGACCTGGGCAGGACCCGGCCCCTGCTGGAGCATCGGGGGGCGGTACTGGACCTGGGGGAGGCCACCCTGAGCTATCAGGGAAAGACGGTTTCCCTGACCAAGAACGACTTGCGCATCCTCCAAACGCTGCTGGAGCGCAAGGGCCAGGTGATATCCCGGGCCCAGCTGATGGAAAAGCTGTGGAATACCGACTGCTTCATCGACGACAATACCCTTACCGTCAGCGTGGCCCGGCTGCGGCGCAAGCTGGAGGAGATGGGATTGGAGGATTTTATCCTCACCCGCAAGGGATTGGGGTATATGGCGCCATGATCCTGAAAGCATACTTGAAAAAGCGCCTGAAGCTGCTGGCGCTGTTGTGCGCCTTCGCCTTAATCTTCGCCCTGGTGCTGTGGGCCAGCGCCTTGCCCGCCGGGGCGGTGGGCTATGCCGCCCTTTTGTGCGCCGCCCTGGGCCTGCTGGCGGGAACGCTGGATTTTTTCGCCTTTTGCCGCGCCCACCGGGCCTTGGCCGACATGAGAGGCCGGGTGAGCGTGAGCCTGGATGGGCTGCCCCAGACCGGGGATTTTATCCAGGCCGATTGGCGGGCCCTGGTCCTGGAGGCGCACCAGGCCTGCCGGGCGGCGGAGGAAAGGGCTGAGGCCCAGCTGCGAGAGGCGGATGACTACTATACCCTGTGGGCCCACCAGATCAAGACCCCCATTGCCGCTCTGGAGCTTTTGCTCCAGGACTCCCAGGGCCCCGACGTCCAGGCCCTGGCGGCGGAGCTGGTCAAGGTGGAGCAGTACGTGGACATGGCCTTGAACTTTATGCGCCTGGAGGGGGAGGGCAGCGACTTGGTCATCAGCCGCTGCGCCCTGGCCCCCATCGTCAAGGCCGCGGTGCGCCGGTACGCCCGGCTGTTCATCCTGAAGGGGATTCGCCTGGAGCTGGGCAGCCTGGAGGGGGAAGCCCTCACCGACGGCAAGTGGCTGGGCTTCGCCCTGGAGCAACTGATTTCCAACGCGGTCAAGTACACGCCTTCCGGGGGCCATGTGCGGATATGGGTCCAGGAGGGACCGGCGGTGCTGGTGGAGGACGACGGCCCCGGCATTCCGGCCCAGGATCTGCCCCGGGTGTTCGACCGGGGCTATACCGGCCTGGCCGGCCGCACCGGCGCCCGCTCCACCGGCATCGGCCTGTACCTTACCCGCAAGGCCCTGACCGCCCTGGGCCATACCGTGTCCCTGTCCTCCCAGCCCGGCCAGGGCGTCTGCGCCAGGATAGACCTGTCGGTCAAGCCCCTGGACCCGGACTGAAGCCGGGCCCGGCCCAGGCCCCCGCCATCCCCCTGATGGCCTCTAAAATCTTTCATCAGGCAGCCCTGCGCCTCCCGGCATCCTTACCGCATTGTAAGGTTGGCCGGGATTTTGTAAGGCGGATCGCGGGAAAAGGAGCGGGAACTGCGGTATACTGAGGTTGTTGCAAAAGGAGGGAAGACCATGGCTATCCTTGAGGTAAACAATCTCAAAAAGGTATACGCCACCCGGCTGGGCGGCCAGAAGGTGGCGGCGCTGGCCAACGTGTCCTTTTCGGTGGAGGCGGGGGAATTTGTGGCCATCATGGGGGAGTCGGGGGCTGGGAAAACCACCCTGCTCAACATTCTGGCCATGCTGGACAAGCCTACCGGCGGCTCGGTAATCCTGGGCGGCCGGGATGTAAACCGGATCGGAGAAAAGGAGATGAGCGCCTTTCGCCGGGAAAATTTGGGGTTCGTCTTTCAGGATTTCAACCTGCTGGACACCTTCAGCGTCAAGGACAACGCCCTGCTGCCCCTGGTGCTGGGAGGAATGCCCTACAGCCAGATGGAGGAAAGGATCTATCCCCTGGCCCGCCGCCTGGGCATCAACGATATCCTGAACAAATTCCCCTACGAGATTTCCGGCGGCCAGAAGCAGCGCTGCGCCATCGCCCGGGCACTGATCACCCAGCCCCAGCTGGTGCTGGCCGACGAGCCCACCGGCGCCCTGGATTCAAGGGCCGCCCAGAGCCTGCTGGAGCTGTTCGAGCAAATCAACCGGGAGGGGCAAACCATCCTGATGGTCACCCACTCCCTCAAGGCGGCCAGCCACGCCGGGCGGGTGTTGTTCATCAAGGACGGGGAGGTCTTTCATCAACTGTACCGGGGCGGGCAGGGCCGGGACAAGTTTTATCAGCGCATCGCCGACGCTCTCACCCTGCTGGCGACGGGAGGGCGGGATCATGACTAAACTGCTGTACGCCCGGATGGGCCGGGACAACCTGCGCCGGAATTACCGGCTCTATCTTCCCTACCTGCTGGCCTGCGGGGGCACGGTGGCGATGTACTATATTCTCAGCGCCCTGGCCTTCGGCGACGTGATCGGCCAGGAAGGGCTGAGCTTTGGCACCCAGTATCTGAAGGTCATGATGGAGATGGGCCTGTACGTGGTAGGGCTGTTCGCCTGCGTCTTTTTGTTCTATACCCACGCCTTTTTGACCAAGGGCCGCCAGCAGGAGTTCGGGCTTTACAACATCCTGGGCATGGAAAAGCGGCATATCGGCCGGATGATGTTTTACGAAACCCTGTACGCCTATCTGATCAGCCTGGCCGGCGGGGTGGCGGGGGGCGCGCTGCTGACCAAGCTGCTGGCGCTGTTTGCCCTGCGGCTGATGCGCATGGAGGGGGACGCCGCCCTGACCATCCAGTGGCAGGCGGTGGCGTCCACAGCGGCCCTGTTCGGGGGCATCTTCGCCCTGACCTGGCTGCGGGATCTGCTGGCCATCCACCTGTCCAGCCCGGCCCAGCTGCTACGGGGCGGGCAGGCCGGGGAAAAGGAGCCCAGGGCCCGCTGGCTGCTCGCCCTGTTGGGGCTGGCCTTTCTGGGAAGCGGCTACGCCCTGGCCCTGTTGTGCAGCCAGCCGGTAACCGCATTGCTGATGTTTTTTCCCGCAGCGGCGCTGGTGGTGCTGGGCACCTATTGCCTATTCACCTGGGGCAGCGTGGCGCTGGTCAAGCTGCTGCGCAAGAACAAGGCCTACTATTATCAGCCCAGCCACTTCATCTGCGTATCGGGGATGATGTACCGCATGAAGCAGAACGGGGTGGGCCTGGCCAACATCTGCATCCTGTGCACCATGGTGCTGGTGATGCTGTCCAGCACCGTGTCCCTGTACGCCGGGGTGGAGGATTCGGTGGCGCGGGCCCTGCCCCGGCAGGTGAACCTGTGGGTGGAGGTGGAGCAAGATCTATCCGGCCTGGAGGCCGTCCGGGACCAGGCCCTGGAGGAGGCGGACCTGACCATGACCCGGCCCCTGAGCTATCACTGCCTCAGCCTAGAAACCCTGGCTCAGGGCGAGCGCTTTCAGGCGGCTCCCGGCGCCATGGAGCAGTCCTCCTATGTGCTGTCCTTCCTCCCCCTGGAGGAAGTGGCCGGGCAGCTGGAGGACGCGGCCTTAGAGCCCGGCCAGGCGCTGATCCAGGTGTGCCAGGGCCAGTACGCCGGGGAGCGCCTGGAGGTGCTGGGCCATGTCTTCCAGATCGTGGGCCAGGCGGCGCTGGACTTCGACCCCGGCGCGTCCGGCCACGCCTCGGGGGGCGGACGCATTACCCTGGTGGTGCCGGATATGCAGGCGCTGCGGAATTTGCAGGCGGCCCATCGCCAGGCGGCGGGGAAGGCCGCAGCCTCTATCTTCACCCTGTGCGCCTTCGACCTGCCGGCCCAGGAGGCAAACCAGCTTCCCCTGGCCCAGCGCCTTTCTGAACTGGCGGAGGGAGGCCGGGTCTCCACCGCCTATCAGACCTGCCGGGACGCCTATGAACTCTACGGCAGCCTGTTCTTCGTGGGGCTGCTGCTGGGCACGCTGTTCGTCATGGGCGCGGTGCTCATCATGTACTACAAACAGCTGAGCGAGGGCTATCAGGACCGCCGCCGCTTTCAGATCATGCGCAACGTGGGCCTGGAGCTGGAACAGATCCGCCAGGCCATCCGAAGCCAGGTGCTCATCGTCTTCTTCCTGCCCTTGATGGCGGCAGCGATGCACATCGCCTTCGCCCTGCCCATGATTATGCGCATGTTCTCCGTCCTGTCCCTCACCAACGCGGGGGTGTTCCTCACCACCACCGCCGCGTGCCTGGCCCTGTTCGCCCTGTTCTACGCCCTGGTCTACGCCCTCACCGCCCGGGCCTACTACCGCATCGTGTCCGGATAAAAGGCCGCCCCGCCCCCCCGCGTTTTGGAATCCCCCGTCCCCACCCCATGCCCCCCGCCGCGTCCGGGTAAAGAATTACAGACTTTGGAATTTTCCCGCCAAAACCCATTGACAACCCGCCACCCCTGTGCTATACTAATCCCTGTTGCGGAAAGCCGCAAAACGTCTGGGTGTGGCGCAGTTTGGTAGCGTGCTTGAATGGGGTTCAAGAGGCCGGAGGTTCAAATCCTCTCACCCAGACCACGGCGAGTGTCCTTATAGCATTTGAAAAGCTGTAAGAACACTCGTCTTTTTTTGTTGTTTTCATCGGGCGATTCGGTTGGGGTATCGTGGACGAACAGGCCCTTTCGGGTATGGACGGTCACATCAGGAATTGGGAGGGGCAGCATTTTATCTTTACACAGCACCTCTATGGCTCGCCGCTGCTGCGCTTCCTTCGTTAGCATCTTTTACGCTAGAGCGGCTATACCTCCGGCAAGCCGGTCAGGGGGGCCGGGGGCGGAGGCTCCCGGGCCCCCTGCAGCGCCGCCTCTCTTCGGGGATTCCCGCCCACTCTCCTCCTTTGGGGGCACGTTCCTCCCTCATCAGCGCGTAACGAAAGGGATGCATTGCTGACGGATAACAACTTACATATCCGCCGGGAGCAGATTGCGCGTCTACGCCGGTTGGGAAAAAGGAAGCCGGTATGGAACCAATTGAACGCAGATTGCGTCCAAAACCCAGTGTTTGGAAGGGAGGCGAGAGAGATGGCGCGCAAAGCGATGGTGTTCTTTCTCACGTTGTGCTGCTTGATGTTGGGTTGGGCGGCGCTAGCCATGGGCGAAAAACTGGATGGGCAGGGGAGCGGCGCTCCATCTATCCGCGCCGGGTATGGTTGGCAGGGGGATACCCCTTGCTCTCAATGGTGATAGCCAACAATTTCAAAAGGCAAAACCCACAAATTTCGCCGGCGGGCGGCAACCTTTGAGCCGTTCCCGCCGTCTTTATAGCGTTCACCCAGGATGTCACCCTTCCTTGGAGGAACCAGTATTTTGCGGAAAGCGATGTGAGCAACGGATGAGACGAGGGTATGTCGCCTTTGCGGTTATGCTCTGCCTGGTCCTGTCGGTCAAGCTGGGCTTGCCCGTCCTGGCTGAAAACACCGGGCAAGGGGACGACGGTTATGGGCGCAGCTACGCCTACTGCGAGGGGCTGGAGGGCCCCATATCGGCGCTGATCACCGCCCCTGAGGGGCAGGGGGAGGGCCTTTCCCAGGAGGAAGGCGCCAGCGCGCCGGAAGCCGCAGCCGAAAAAGAATTTTCCTTTACGACGGATTATACCGGCGAGCAAACGGTTTGGGCGGCGATACGCTACCAGGCCTGGGGAACGCAGCCCACTCAGGAGCAGTGGCAGGCGCTGTACGATCACCTGGCCCAGGTCCTGAGCCGGGCCATTCCCAACGCGGGGAGCATGGACGCCGGGCAAATGGCCGACGCCATCCTGGCGGAGATCCTCCGCGCCCGGGACCAAGCCGTGCCGGACGCCGGTGGGCAGATGCCCATCTATGCCCGGGAGGACGTGACGCTATATGAGATTCAGGTGGACGCGCCCTATTACCCCGCCTTGCAGCGGGGCAGCCGGGGCGACGAGGTAACCGCCCTGCAGCAGCGGCTGATTGAGCTGGGCTATCTGGAGGGCGAGGCCGACGGCCAGTTCGGCAGCATAACGGCGGCGGCGGTGGAAGCGGCGCAAACCCATCTGCGCAGCCGGGAACAGGCCCAGATCGACGCCATGATCGCGGCCCAGCCCACCCCGTCCCCCACGCCTGCGCCCACCCCCGAGCCTACCCCCGATCCCCAAGGCGTCGTTCCCCAGGCCCAGGCCACGCCTGAGCCCGAGCCCACGCCCGAGCCCACGCCTGCGCCCACACCCGCCACCCAGGTGGACGGCGTGGCCGGCCAGGCACTGCAGATTCGCCTCTTTTCCGACGAGTTTCCCCTGATCGACGGGGATTTGGACAAGGGCGCAGACGCCCAGGCGGTTATCCGCTTGCAGCGGCGATTGGTGCAACTGGGCTGCCTCACCGGCGGCGTGGACGGCGATTACGGCAGCAATACCCGCCGGGGCGTGCGCATCTTCCAGCACTACAACGGCCTAGAGGAAACCGGCGTGGCCGACGAGGCCACCCAGCGGGCCATCTTCTCCGCCGCCGCCCAAGCGCCGTCCAATCCGCTGATGGAGGAAGGCAGCGAGGGCGAGGCGGTGAAGGCCCTGCAGCAGCGCCTGATTACTCTGGGCTTTATGAAGGGCACGGCGGACGGCGACTACGGAAGCGCCACCCGAACCGGCGTGGAAAACCTGCAGGCCTACCTGCGGGAAAAGGAGATTGAAACCCTGACCGCCCAGGCCCAAGCGGCCCAGGCCATGGCGGGCGTGGTGGCCGCCCCTGAGGCGGCGGTTTCCCCGGACGCCTCCCCCGAGAGCGCCCAGCCCACCCCCACGCCCATCGCCGTCACCCCCACCGTCGAGGTGAACGGCGTGGCCGATCCCCTGCTGCTGGAAGCGTTTTACGCCGAGGATTTCCCGGAGATTCCTTCCTTGCGCAAGAATGGGGATTCGGACCTGGAGGTCAGCCGCATTCAGCGGCGGCTCCAGACCCTGGAGTACATCTACACCGCCCCGGATGGCGCCTACGGCGACGCCACCGAAACGGCGGTACGGGATTTTCAGAAGCGCAACGGCCTGAGCCAGGACGGCGTGGCCGGCGAGGACACCCTGCGGGTGCTGTTCTCCGAGGACGCCCTCAAGGCCCTCAAGCCCTATGTGCTCAAGGTGAGCATCAACAAACAGCGGGTGTACGCCTACGGCCTGGACGAGAACAATGAGCACACCGTGCTGGTGCGCACCATGATCTGCTCCACCGGCTTGAACAGCACCCCCACCCCCAAGGGCACCTACCAGGCTTCTACCGGCCCCGGCGCCCGCTGGCATTACTTTAAGAAGTTCAGCTGTTGGGCCCAGTACGCCTACTATATCGAAGGGGATATCATGTTCCACTCGGTGCTGTACAACCAGAAGGGCGGCGCGGTCACCAGCTCCAGCGTGCGCAACCTGGGCAGCAAGGCCTCTCACGGCTGCGTGCGGCTGAAGGTGGAAGACGCCAAGTGGATCTACCAGAACTGCCCTCCCAATACCAAGATCATCGTATACTAATCAACGCGCCCAAAAACTCAAGCCGGCCGCCGCGCTTTTGCGCGGCGGCTGGCGTCCTTCTGTCCGAGAAGCCGGGGCGGAGCTAGGTCCGCCGTCTGGGCCTGCTTCACCCGGGGAGAAAGGCCGGGGGCGGGGTTGAGTCCGCTGTTTGGGAGCATACGGGGGCCAGGGGCCGATTCTGGGCGGCGGGGCGCCTGGCTGCGGTCAGTCCCGCCAGCGTGGGTCGCGTGGCAGGTGGACGGCCAAGGCCCATGCAGCGGCGGCCAGGGGCAGGGGCGGGGGCTGCACCAGCCGCACCTGGGCCTGCTCCGCCCGGGTATAGGCGCTGCGGGCGTAAAAGGCGTCGATCATGGTGAATAACAGCGCTTGCCGCCGGGCCAGATAGGGACAGTCCACCAGAATTTCCAGGGGGTCCCAGGCCAAGGCCAGGGCGCAGAGCGCTTCGGCCAAATAGCCCAGAGCCTGGGATACGGTGCGGATGGCCGCCTGATCGCCCTGGTCCATCTTCGTGAACAGTTCCCCTACCGACGCGCAGCGCTTGCCCGTCTGAGCCGCGTACTGCCGCGTCATGCCCCTTTGGCTGCAATACAGGTTCAGGCACCCGGTGTTGCCGCAGGGGCAGGGAATGCCGTCCCGCCTCACCGTCAAATGGCCCAGAGCGCCGGGATGCCCATGGCCGCCTTGAAAGACCTGCCCTCCGGCCATCAGCGCCCCTTCCACGACCCGCTCGCCCACCCGTAGCAGGGCGGCGCACTGGGGCTTGGATACCTGGCCTTCGGCGCGCAGCCGCCTCAGCGCCATCCAACTCCCCCGGCTCACCGACACCCCTGTCCCCAGGGCCTGGCTCAGGCGCAGCTCCAGGGGAAAGCCCTTCCATAAAGGCGCACCCTCCAGCTCCGCCACCCGGCCCGCCTCCACCGCGCCCTCCAGCGCCACCCCCGCGCAAAGCAGGGGCGCTCCCGGTCCCGCCAGGGCTATCAGCTCTTCCACAGCGCCGGCCAGCGCCGCCAGGCCGGCTTCTGGCCCGCTGCCGTCCGGATCGAAGGGAATGTGGACTTCGGCCAGCCGGTTCATCTGCCCGTCGTACAGGGCGGCGCTCACCCCCTCCTTGTCCAGGGACAGCCCCGCTACCCGCCCCACCTGGGGGCAAATGCCATAGCGCTGCGCCCGCCGCCCTCCGCTGGAGGGGCTAAAGCCCTGGGCCTGGATGGCGCCGCCTTGGCGCAGCCTGTCCACGACCCCCTGCATGGCCGCCGGAGACAGGCCGGCCGCCTGACAAAGCTGGGGCCGGGTAGCCCCGGGGCTTTCCAGCAAAACCGCCAACACCCGTCCCGCCCGGCTCAGTTCCCGCTGCGCCACGGTCCCTCTCTCCTTCCCTTTATTCCGACTTCTTTTCAAAATGGAATGATGTTGCCTTCAGTCTACCATGGTTTTCCCTACCGGTCAAGGCCGCCGTCCGGGGATGAGGGGCGTGGATTGCCGGTCTGGTCCGACGGATTTCCGGCATTTTATGAAAAATTAACCAAATTCCCCCTTCCCCCGCTCTCCTCCCCTTCTGTCCCCGTATTTGCCGCCCTATAGGGGTACATTATGATAAACTTTATTTATATAATAAATGAAGTGCCGTATTATTCAGGGAAAACCATATGATTTGCCAGAAAGCGCGGGGAAAAAATGGAAATTTCTGCAACGGATTGTGAAAATATTGACTACACTATAAGGGAAATGCTACACTTTCTGCAAACGATTACCAAGCGAGGCGGGGCCTTTATGGCGACCATCGTGGACGTAGCCAAGGCGGCGGGGGTATCGGTGGCCACGGTCTCCCGAGTGCTCAGCGGCAAGGCCAGGCCCGATACGCCCCTGGCCCAGCGGGTGCGCCAGGCGGCTCAAGGATTGGGGTACAGCCCCAACCTGGCGGCCCGCAACCTGCGCCGCAGCGAGAGCCGGGTAGTGCTCATCCTGGTGCCCAACGTGACCAATCCCTATTATGCCCACATCATATCGGGCATTGGGGAAGCGGCCCATCAGATGGGGTACGGTTTTTTTCTGTGCAATACGGCGGGGCAGCGGGAGCAGGAGGAGCAGGTGCTGTCCCGGCTATCCCGGCGTCAGGCCGACGGGGCCATCCTGATGGCCACGGAGCTGGGCAGCGGCTGGCTCGTCCCCTACGCCCAGCGCTATCCCATCGTGCAGTGCTCGGAATACGACCCCAAGGTGGACATCCCCCATGTGCTGGTGGACAATTACCGGGCCAGCCGAGAAGTGATGGGCCACCTGCTGGACTTGGGGCACCGGCGGGTGGGGATGATCGCCAGCTGCAACCGCTACGTATCCACCCAGCTTCGGCTGCGGGGGTATCAGGACGCCCTGAAGCGGGCGGGCATCGCCCTGCGCCAGGATTATGTCCGCTACGCGGCGGCGGACTACAGCTTTTCCAGCGGCTTTGACGCGGCGGTGAGCCTGCTCTCCCAGGAGGAGCGGCCCACGGCGCTGTTTGCCATCTCCGACGTGCTGGCGTTGGGGGCCATCGCGGGGGCCAAGGAGTTGGGTTTCCGGGTGCCCGAGGACGTGGCGGTGGTGGGGTTTGACGACGTGGAGCACACCACCATGTTTCACCCCTACATCACCACCGTGGCCCAGCCCTGTTACGAGATCGGGTTCCGGGCCATGGAGATGCTGGGCAAGCTGCTGCGGGGGGAAAGCGTGCCCAAGAGCCTGCTGCTGCCCCACCGGCTGATGGCCCGGGAATCCACGGCGCCGCCCCGGAATACGGATTTTGCCGCTTTGACGTCCTTCGGCCCATCGCGGCTGTAGGCGTGGGTATCCGCCCAGAAAGAGCGCACCCAACGCCCACCGCCCCAGAGTACGGATTTTGCGGCCTAGCGCCGTTCAATCAATCACACCTGTAGGAGGAGAGACCATGAAGAAACTGTGCGCGGTAGTCCTGACCCTGATCCTGTCCCTGAGCTGCCTCACCGCCATGGCGGAGGGCGTGCGGCTGGGCATCGTCACCCCCGACGCGGACCACGGCTTCACCGGCGAATCGGTGGCCCATGCCCGGGCCGAGGCGGAGGCGCTGAAGGCCTCCGGCGCCATTGAGGATTACATGATGGCGGTAGGCGGCGAGGCTTCCAAGCAGATCCAGGGCATCGACGACATCCTCACCTGGGGCGCCGACGTGATCATGCTGTGGCCCCTGGAAGGCGACCAGCTGCGCAACGCGGCCCAGACCATCGTGGACGAGGGCGTGAAGCTCATCGTGTACGACCGGCTCATCGAGAACTTTACCGGCCTGACTGCGGAGATCATGGGCGACAACGAGAGCATCGGCAACATGATGGGCGAGTACCTGCTCAAGTATTATGCCGAGGACCTGGCCGCCGGAGAGACCATCTCCTACCTGCTGTTCATCGGCGACAGCTCCACGGTATCCAAGCAGCGCACCCAGGGGATGCTGGACGTGCTGGAGGCTTCCCCCTACAAGGATCAGTTCGTGCTCATCCAGGACGGCTTCCAGACCGACTGGTCCAACGCCAAGTCCCAGGAGTTCATGGAGAACTGGCTGAATACCGCCGACGCGGCCACCATCGCCGATCTGGACCTGATCGTCACCCATGACGACGAAATCGTGGACGGCATCACCACGGTGATCCAGAACGCCTCCGGCCTGGACAGCCTGCGGCTGGTCACCGGCGTAGGCGGACGCCGGGAGACCCTGTCCCTGTACGACAACATCGAGAAGCCCGACCTGGTCACCTACTTCTTCAGCCCCTCCATGATCCGGGATGCCCTGCGCCTGGCGGTGGCGGCGGCCAATGGGGAACAGTATCAGGACCAGGATATCGCTGGCCAGCTGTTCTTGATCCCCTCCATCGAGATCGACAAGAACACCGTGGCGGACTACCGGGCCAGCCAGGATTACGCCGACCGCTACTCCATCGACGGCTAACGCCGTCTCCCCCGGGCCGGCCGGTTTCCGGCCGGCCCTTCTCATGGACCCGGGCCGGGGCGCACCCCGGCGGGAAAGGAGGCATGGCCGTTGCTCACGGAAATGAAGGGAATTGTGGTGGATTTCGGGCCAGTCCGGGCGGTAGATCACGTGGATATCGCCATTCGCCCCGGGCGCATCCTGGGCCTGCTGGGGGAGAATGGAGCGGGCAAGTCCACGCTGATGAACGTGCTGGCGGGTACCTTTCCCCCCACTCAGGGGGAGATCTGCCTGGACGGGCGGCGGGTGCGCTTTTCCAGCGCCATGGCCGCCATGCGCAAGGGCATCCGCTTCATCCACCAGGAGCTCAATTTGTGCAACGACCTGAACGTATTTGAAAACATGTACTTGGCCCAGGAGCTGCGGGGCAAGGGGGGGCTGCTGGATAAGAAGGAGATGGCCCGCCGGGCCAGGGAGGTCCTGTCCCGTATGCGGGTGGACATCGATCCCTGGACCAAGGTAGAGGAACTACAGACGGCGGAAAAACAGCTGGTGGAGATCGCCCGGGCGCTGTTGTTCAAGTGCGACCTGATCATCATGGACGAGCCCACCACCGCCCTGTCCAACCGGGAGATTCAGGACCTGTTCGCCATCATGCGCCAGCTCCAGGCTGAAGGCGTCAGCTTTGTATACATCTCCCACAAGATGCCGGAGATTTTCGAGATCTGCCAGGACTACTACGTTTTACGGGACGGCAAGCTGGTGGGCGGCGGCCTCATCAGCCAGGTGGACGAATCCTCCATCACCGAAATGATGATCGGCCGCACCCTAAAGGATGATGAGTTCGACAGCAAGCCCTGCTACGCCACCGGCCAAGTGGCCTTGGAGGCGGAAAACCTGGGGGGCAAGAACTTTGAAGGCGTGTCCTTCACCCTGCACAAGGGGGAGATTCTGGCCTTTACCGGACTGCAGAGCTCGGGCCGGGACGAGCTGGCCGACGCCCTGTTCGGCGTGATTCCCCACACCGGCGCCCTGCGGGTGGGCGGCGCCCTGTTAGACCAGGCCAACATCCGCCGGTTTATGCGCCGGGGCGTGGCCATGGTGCCCAAGAACCGCAAGGAGCGGGGCATTCTCAACGACCTGACCATCTACGACAATACCTCCATGGGCTTTTACAATACCCGGATGCGGAGCCCCTTCATCCGCATGAAGGAGGAGAAGGCCCGCTACCAGCGCCAGAAGGCGGCGCTGGCCATCAAGGCGGACACCCCCAAGAATCCCATCACGTCCCTGTCGGGGGGCAACCAACAGAAGGTGATCCTGGGCCGGTGGCTGGAAACCAACGCCGACGTGCTGATTTTCGACAATCCCACCCAGGGCATCGACGTGGGTACCAAGTTTGAAATCTACCGCCTGATGATCGACCTGGCCCGCCAGGGCAAGGCCATCCTGGTGTTTTCCTCGGAGTTCCCCGAGATTTTCAAGGTGGCGGACCGGTGCCACGTGATGTATAAGGGGCGGGTGAACGCGGTGCTCAGCCGCCAGGAGCTCACCGAGAAGGCGGTTATGGGCTATTCTACCGGCGCGAATGTGGAGGGAAGCGGCATATGAACGATCAAACCGGGCGCAAGCCCCAAGTATCCTTTGGCAAAAAGCTGTTCAGCGAGTACAGCTACATCGTATCCTTTGTGCTCATCGTGCTCATCGCGGTGGTGGTAAACCCCAACTTCTTCAAATGGCGCAACATCAATTCCATTTTCGTCCAATCCTCGGTGACCGGCATCATCGCCCTGGGCATGACCATGGTCATTTGCGCCGGGCAGATCGATATCTCCGTGGGCGCCCAGGTGGCCATCATCTCCGGCTTCGGCATCGAGGTGCTCAACTACACCCACAACATCTGGCTCATGCTGGCCTTCTGCCTGGCCTTCGGCGCTTTTATCGGCACCTTTAACGGCCTGCTGGTGGCCAAGGGCAAAATGCCCGCCATGATCGCCACCCTGGCGGTGCAGACCGCCTGCCGCTCCATCATCAACCACTTCGGCCAGGGCGGCCCCTTCACCGTGGCGGAGGGCATCGCCACCGAGCCCTATTACGAGAGCTTCCGCCAGGTGGCCAACGGCGCCATCGAGGTGTTCGGCCAGCGGGTGCAGTACCCCATGATTCTGTTCATCCTCATCTCCCTGCTGTTCGGGCTCATTATGCAGCGCACCCGCCTGGGCAAGCACGTGTACGCGGTGGGCTCCAACCAGGTATCCGCCCGGCTGGCCGGCGTGGACGTGGACCGTACCAAGATCGCGGTGTTCTCCATCACGGGCCTCTTGTGTGGCTTCTCCAGCTGGATTTATGCCTCCCGGCTGATGGCGGTGGCGGCGGCCAGCGCGGGCAACCTGTTCGAGATGGACGCCATCGCCGCGGTGGCCATCGGCGGCACCGCCATGTCCGGCGGCCGGGGCAAGATTATCGGCACCTTCCTGGGCGTCATCATGTTCAAGATCATCAACAATATCCTGGTGGCCGCCCAGGTGCCCACCTTCCTCAACGGGGCCATCAGCGGGGCCATCATCATCATCGCAGTGCTGCTGCAAAACGTGCGCGGCAAAAAGTAAGGAGGCAGCCTCATGCTCAACATCGGCATCATCGGGTGCGGCAAGATCACCCAAGTGCGCCACGCCCCGGAATACCAGGAAAACCCCAACTGCCGCCTGGCCGGCTTTTACGACTTCGACCTCCAGCGGGCCCGGCAGATGGCCGCCCTGTACGGCGGCGCGGCCTACGACAGCCTGGACGCCCTGCTGGACAGCGGCCTGGACGCGGTGAGCGTGTGTACCCCCAACGCCACCCACGCGGAAAACGCCATCCGGGCCCTGGAAAAGGGGCTGCACGTGCTGTGCGAAAAACCCATGGCCACCACCCTGGAGGACTGCCAGCGCATGGTCCAGGCCGCCCGCAGCGCGGGCAAAATCCTGATGCTGGGCCATAACCAGCGCCTGGCCAAGGCCCACGTGGCCGGGCGGCAGCTGATCGCCAGCGGCCAGCTGGGCCGGGTGCTGGCCTTCCATACCACCTTCGGCCATCCCGGGCCCGAGGGCTGGACCGGGGAAAGGAACAGCTGGTTCTTCGACAAGCGCCGGGCCGCCTTCGGCGCGATGGCGGACCTAGGCATCCACAAGACCGACCTGATCCACTTCCTGCTGGGCGAGCCCATCGTCCGGGTTCAGGCCGCCCTGTGTACCTTGGACAAGAAATACCCCGACGGCTCCCCCATCGCCGTGGACGACAACGCCTATTGCCTCTACACCACCCGCAGCGGCGTCATGGGCGCCATGCACGTGAGCTGGACCTTTTACGGCCAGGAGGACAATTCCACCCGCATCTACGGCACCCAGGGCATCCTGCGCCTGTACGACGACCCCCAGTATTCCCTGATCCTGGAAAAGCCCGACGGCCAGGTGGAGCGCCGCGCCCTGGACCTGCTCACCTCCAACAAGGAACAGACCAGCGGCGGGCGCACCTCCACCGGCATCGTCGACGCCTTCGTCCACAGCATCCTCACCGGCCAGTGCCCCCCCGTGGACGGGGAGGAGGCCCTCAAGGCCATGCGGGTGGTGTTCGCCGCCCAGCGCGCCGCCCTCACCGGCCAGGCGGTGGACGTGGACCAGTGACATCCCGGCGCTATCATTCCATACCGGCAAGGGAGGAAAATATTGCATGAAGCGGCCCATCACCATTTGCTCCGGCCAGTTCGGCGACATGCCCCTGGACGCCCTGTGCGCCCAAATGAAGGAAATCGGATACCAGGGCCTGGAAGTGGCCTGCCAGTCCCATGTGGACGTGTGGAAAATCGTGGAGGACCCGGACTACCGCGCCCGGTTCCAGCAGACCCTGGAGCGCCACGGCATGATCATCGGCGCCATCTCCGCCCACTTGATGGGCCAGTGCGTGGGCGACCAGTACGACCCCCGCTTGGACAACTTCGTCCCCGACGCCATCAAGGGCCAGCCCGACGCCATCCGCGCCTGGGCCGTCCAGGGCATGAAGACCGCCGCCAAGGCCGCCCAGCTGCTGAACGTCAAGGTGGTCACCTGCTTCCTGGGCTCCCCCATATGGGCCCAATGGTACTCCTTCCCCCAAACCACCCCGGAAATGGTGGACGCGGGATTCCGGCGCATCGTGGAATTGTGGACCCCCATCTTCGACGTATACGACCAGTGCGGCGTGCGCCTGGCCCTGGAGGTGCATCCCACCGAGATCGCCTTCGACTACTACAGCGCCCAGCGCCTGCTGAAGGAGATCGGGCAGCGGCCGACCCTGGGCCTCAACTTCGACCCCAGCCACCTGCTGTGGCAGGGCGTGGACCCCTGCGTGTTCCTGCGGGATTTCGCCCAGCGCATCTATCACGTCCACATCAAGGACGTGAAGCTGAACCGGGACGGCCGGGGCGGCATCCTGGGCAGCCATATCCCCTTTGGCGATACCCGGCGGGGCTGGAACTTCGTCTCCCCCGGCCACGGCGACGTGGACTTCGACGGCATCATCCGGGAGCTCAACCAGATGGGCTACCACGGCCCCCTGTGCGTGGAATGGGAGGACAGCGGCATGGAGCGCATGTTTGGCGCCCGGGAAGCCTTCCAGCTGGTGGAACGCATCAACTTCGAGCCCTCCGCCTTCAGCTTCGACGCCGCCCTGAAATCCCACGACTAACCTCCTTCCGGGAATATGCCTCCGCTGTCTAACCCCCGCGCCGGCGGGGGTTTTCGCGTCCCTCTCCCAGGACATGCTCCCCGCTCCCCAACCTCCCGCTGCCAGCGGGAGGCCGCCCCGCTCAAAGCTGTATTACATAGGTGTATTGCCAATAGCCCAAGTTTTTCCACTGTATTGACGGAAATGGGGCGGCTTGTTATAATGAATCAGCTTGTGGGGATCCATTTTACGAGGAGAAAGCGTTGATCGCCATGCGGGAAAAACAATACAAATACGAGATCACCAAGCAAAAGCTGATAGAATTGGCCGCCGCACTGCCCAAGGGCGCACCCTTGCCCAACCGCAATAAGCTAGCGCTTCAGTGCGGGGTGGCCCGCATTACCCTGGAGCGGGCCATCTCCGAGCTGATCGGCGAGGGCATTTTGGCTTCTTACGACGGCCGTGGCACCTATGCCACCGGGCTAACCAAGCCGTCAGCCTCCGGGGATAGGCCGGGCGCCGCCCAGCTGGACGAGCACCTGTGGGGTATGCTGGTGTACAGCGTCACCAAGGGCTACACGCCGGACATTTTGCGGGGAGTAGAGGATTTCGCCCGGCAGCACGGCGTCAACGTGATCGTGTGCAATACGGACAACGACCCCCAGCGGGAGGTAGAGTATTTGAAGATGCTCTACCAGCGCAACGTGTCCGGCATCGTCGTCATTCCCAGCACCCATTCGGCCCCCAGCTGGGAAGCGTTCGAGGCCATCCGTCAAAAGGGCATTTCCGTCGTGGCTTGCAGCCGGCAGGTGCCTGGCTACAACTTTCCCGGCGCCTTTCAGAATTTCTTCCAAAGCGGTTTTTACGCCACCCAGCACCTGCTGGAAATGGGGTGCCGGAAAATCGCCTACCTGGCTACCTCCCAATACTGCACCATCGAGGACAAGCTCCAGGGCTATCTGGCCGCCCTGGACCAACACAACGCCCAGCATCCCGACGATCCCGCCCTCCAGGTGCCCGGCCTTCGTCGGATTACCGGAGACATCGCCGAGTTGTTCCGCCATTTCCTGGAGGAAAACCCGGATATCGACGGCTTGTTCGTGTTCAACGACCGGCTGGGGATGACCCTATACCAAGTGTGCCGCCAGATGGGGCTCGCCCCAGGCAAGGATATTCGGGTGGTCTCCGGGGAAAACAGCGGCTTTTGCCAGGCCTTCGGCGTGCCCCTCTCTTCGGTGGACATCCCCGTTTACCGCATGGGCGCCCTGGCCGCAGAACAACTGTTGGCCCTGCGCGCCGGTGCGCCGGAGGAGGAACAACAGCACATCGTGCTCAGCGCCGAGCTCCATGCCCGGGCCAGCAGTCTGGGAACCGGTTGACCCGGAAAGCGGACTCCATAGGGGCCGCGGGGCCATAGATGTACTACATCTATGGCCCCGCAGCCCCTATGTTGTGCTAAAATTTGCAGGCAAATCCTAAAATTCTATTGACAATAGCCCGAATATGTGCTATCTTTTTCTTGCAAGCCTAAAGATGAATTACATCTGTAGGAAATGCAGGGAAATAATTACAACAGGAGGAAAAGAAGCATGAAAAAGTTGATTGCCCTGATCCTGGCCTTCGCCTGCATGGCGTGGGCCCCCATGGCGATGGCGGAGCCTGACTGGCCCAACAAAACCATTCAGATGATCATTCCTTTTGGCGCGGGCGGGGATACCGACCTGCATTGCCGGGTGTTGACCGGCCTGGTTGCCCAGGAACTGGGCGCGGATATCGTCTGCACCAACGTTACCGGTACCTCAGGAGCCATCGCCGCCCGTCAGGTGATGGACAGCGTAGCCGATGGCAACACCATTCTCTGGCATCAGACCTCCTTTTTAATGGCCTCCTTGCTGGGGCTGACCGAGTTTGACTACACCGATTTCACCACCGCTTGCACGGTCATCGAGGACATGTCCTCCTTTGTCACGGTAAACGCCAACAACGGCAAGTTCGATACCTTCGACCAGTTCGTCCAGTACGCCCAGGACCATCCCGGCGAGTTGCTGTGGGGCGGAACCATCGGCGGGGACGCCCACCTGTACACCATGATGCTGTGCGACCTGCTGGGCATTGAGGTGAGCTACGTGGACCTGGACGGCACGGCGGAAATCGTTCCGGCACTGTTGAACAACGACATCGACTTCACCCTGGGCATCTACGGCACCTACGGCCCCTATGTGGAGAGCGGCGACTTTAAGGCGCTGGCCTTCCTCAGCGACGAGCCCCTGGATGACAGCGACACCCCCACCTGGAAGGAACTTACCGGCGAATCCTTCCCTATCGGCAAGATGTTCGGCTACTGGTTCCCCAAGGACACCGATCCGGCCATCGTGGACAAGTTCAATGCAGCCGTAGAGAAGTGCGTCAACTCCCAGGAATTCAAAGCCCACTGCGACCAGTACTTCGTCACGCCGGTCTATCGGGGCGGCGAGGAGGCCGTGGCCTATCTGGACGAGCAGTACGCCCTGATGACCGGCTATAAAGACGCCCTGCTGGTGCAGTAAAACGCGCTGCCGCCCGTTGGGCCGCCGCCCTGGGCGGCCCTGCCGGCGGGATAACCGGTCAAGCAGGTTGAGCCTGCGCCAGCAGGTTCAACCTTTTCTTTGTTCTGAAGCCACCATAGGGGGGATACAGCGTGGAAAAAACCACGGTTTCCGATTTTTTCCGAAGGTTTAAGACGGCTATCTTCGCCGTCGTCTTGCTGGTATGCTTTGGGCTAATCATCTATTTTACCAAGGACATCAAACTGCTGGTGGTCAACACCACGGTAACCGCCCGATTCTGGCCCACGGTAATTGGCGCGGCGGGGTGCCTGCTCAGCGTACTGTTGTTTATTCAGGGCGTGATAGAGGGGCTAGCGCTGAAGCGCCGGGAAGAGAGCGGCCAGGCGGAAAAGCCCCCGCGGGGCGCCCGATTTTTTGAAGGCGCCAATCTGCGCTCTCTGATTACCCTGGGGCTGATGTTCCTGTATATCTTGGGGCTGGAATATTTCGGCTTTCTGGCAATGACGCTGGTCTATCTATACCTGCAAATCCTCACCCTGGCGGACAAGGGCAAAAGGCATTGGGGCAAGCTGGCTCTGATCACGGTAGTCTTTACGGCGGTGATCTACCTGGTGTTCCGGTACGGCTTCCAGATGATGCTGCCCGAGGGCCGGGTGTGGAGTCTGATGGGAGGTGGCTTAGCATGAGCCAATTCCTGGCCGCCTTCCCCCAGATCTTTGCCGATCCCATGGCTTACCTGCTGATCGTGGCCGGCACCATCATCGGCATCATTTTCGGCTGCATTCCCGGCCTGACGGCGGGCATGGCCATCGCCTTGTTCCTGCCCCTCACCTTCCGCATGGACATCGTGCCCAGCCTGACGCTGCTGCTGGCGCTGTACATCGGCGGCATCTCCGGCGGATTGATTTCCGCCATCCTGATCAAGATTCCCGGAACCCCCGCCTCCATCGCCACCGTGTTCGACGGCGGACCCATGGCCGACCGGGGCGACGCCTGGAAGGCGCTTTCGGTAGGCATCGTGTTCTCCTTCCTGGGCACCATCTTTGGCATCCTGGTGCTGTGCCTGTTGGCGCCCATTCTGGGAAAATTCTCTTTGTCCCTGGGGATGTTCGAATACTTCTCCGTGGCCATCTTCTCCTTGACTTTGGTGGCGGTATTGTGCGGGGCTTCTCTGACCAAAGGCCTGCTGGCCTGCCTCATCGGCCTGTTCATGGCCACGGTGGGCGCGGCGCCCATCGACGGATTCACCCGTTTTACCATGGGCATCCACGACCTGGATGCCGGGTTTAAAGAGGTACCCGCCCTGGTGGGTCTGTTCGCCATCTCCGAACTGCTCAACTGCGGCAAGGAAGAGAGCGGGAACGTGAAGATGGCCAAGATCAACCGCAAGGGCTTCGGCATCAGCCGCAAGGAATTTGCCGGGCAAACGGTAAACTTCCTGCGTTCTTCCTTTATCGGCACCTTTATCGGCATCCTGCCGGGCATCGGCGGTTCGGTGTGCAATCTATTGGCCTACGGCGTGGCCAAGAAGAGCTCCAAATACCCGGAAAAATTTGGCACCGGTATCATCGACGGCATTGTGGCCTCCGAAGCCTCCAACAACGCCTGCATTGGCGGCACCATGGTGCCCCTGCTCACCCTGGGCATTCCGGGAGACGCGGTGACCGCCATTCTGCTGGGCGCTTTCACCATCAACGGCCTAACCCCAGGCCCCATGTTCTATCAGGAGAATATCAAGCTGATCTACGTGATCTACGCGCTGATGTTTGTGTGCTCCATCGCCATGTTCGTCATTCAGTACTTCGGCATCAAGGGGTTTACCCAACTGCTGAAGGTGCCCAAGTACATCCTGCTGCCCATGGTAATGGTGTTGTGCATCATCGGCTCCTTTGGCACCAACAACCGCATCTTCGACGTGTGGACGCTGTTGCTGTGGGGCGTGCTGGGCTTTATCCTCACCAAATTCGATCTGCCCTTGACCCCCATCATCATGGGGTTCATCCTGGGGCCCATCTGCGAAAAGTACCTGCGCCGGGGCTTGATGATGAGCCGGGGCAGCTTCCTGCCCTTCGTTACCCGGCCGGTATCGGCCATCTTCCTGGGCCTGTGCCTGGTGATGATCGTCGTCACGTTCGTTTCGCAAATGGTAAAACTATCGCGGTCAACCCGCGGCGGGAAGGGTGCATGATGTCTTACATTTTTCACAACCAACTCAAGGAAAACCTGAAGGCGGGCAAAACCCAGATCGGCGCCTTTATCACGGCGCCCTGCCCCGAGGTGGTGGAGGTGCTGGGGGTGACTGGCTATGATTTCGTCATCCTTGACACTGAGCATACCGCTTCCGATATTGAAACCGTGGTGGCCATGATGCGCGCCGCCGAGGTATACGGCATGACCCCAGTCGTTCGGGTACCTGACGATACGCCCAAGAACATCTCCCGCTACCAGGACGTGGGGGCTTACGGCGTACAAGTACCCATGGTGCATACCGCCCAACAGGCCGCCGCCATCGTGCGGGCCATGAAGTTTGCCCCCGAAGGCGAGCGGGGTATGTCCGGCGGTCGGGGTACCGCCTGGGGCCGCATAGAGGACTACCGCCGGGTGAGTAACCTGGAAACCTTGATCGCCGTCATGTGCGAATCCCGGCAAGGGGTGGACAACATCGAGGAAATCGTCCGGGTGCCCGGCGTGGATGCGGTGTTTATCGGCGCCTTCGACCTGTCCCAGTCCCTGGGGGTGGCGGGACAAACCCAGCATCCCGTAGTGGAGGAAGCTATCGCCCATGTGCTGGCGGTATGCTGGCAGGCAGGCGTCATTCCGGGCATTGTGGCTCCAGGGGTGGAATTGGCCCGGCGGCGCATTCAGCAGGGCTTCCGCTATGTGACGATTCTGGATGACATGGCCTTCTTCGCCGACTCGGTAGCGCAGCGGCTTAAGCAGGTAAAAGAGGGCTAGAGAAAAGCCTTCCGGCGGCAAGGGGATCTGGGGCGAAAAATCCGTCCCAGATCCCCTTGCCTTTTTCAGGCGGATATCCCCTGCCGCGCCTCTTCCCTCCGTTTCCCAACGGAAGGCCCGCCGCCAACGGCGGCGGGCCTTCCGCTAGCGCCCAAGCGAAAATAAAGATACCCGCCGCCGGAAAACAAACATTCAATAGAGGCGGAAAAGGGAAAAAGGCCCGCCGGCCCGTGAGGGGGCCGGCGGGCTGAACTGCGGAAAGAGGACTAGGCCAAACGGATATAGCCGTTCCACACGTAACCGGTCACGTTATTGTAGCGGACTTTGGACCATTTCTTGCCCACGTTGAGCACGGTGATATTTTCGCCCTGGGGGATCACCATGCGGATGCCGGCGCTGGTGCTGGCCTTTTTGCGCAGGTTTAGATTGGCGGTGGTAACGCCGGTCGCACCGTTGGCGATATAGTCCTTGTGTACGTAGCCGGTGCGCAGGGAGTATACCACCTGCACCTCGTACCACTTGGAGTTGTACTTGTCCAAGATGATCAGCATATCATCCCGGTGAAGCTGATCCTTAATGCCGTAAGATTTGCCGGGACCTTTGCGCAGGTTCACCGTAGAAGCGGCGTACTTGGTCTTGATGTGGGCCAGTGCGCCCCAACCGGACATGTCGGTTACGTCTTTCAAGTTGGTGATATACTTGTTGGACATCCAACCGGTCTTGCCCTTGCTCACGCCGCTGGTCATGGTTACCCGGTCCCAGTTGCGCCCCTCGGAAAGAATCTTCAGCAGGTCGCCATGGTTGGCGTATCCGACAGGCGGGTATTTGGTGCCGCCGCCGGAGCGCAGGTATACAGAGCCGTCTTTGGTGGGCATCCGGACCACGCCCATGGTAGCGGCGAAAGCCGTGGAAGTCAGCGCCAGCGACAGGGTAAGCACCAGAATCCAAGCGATAACCCGGGTGTTTGTTTTTAGTCTCATGGTGAAGTCCTCCTTTGGCGTGATCGCCTTGTTCTTACTTCATAGACGGTTTCCGCGAGGGTTTGTTCCCAAATTATACCATAATAGAGGATAAATTGGGGCGGATACATGGCGAAAAAATCCCGCCCCGCACCCAATTTTTATCATTATATGACGGAGACCTGGGCAAAAATGCGCCGATTTTCGGGCATACACGGAGAAAGCGGGTCAGAGCACAACTAATATATGATAAAAATATGGCAATTATTAAAGCTATATGACAGCTATGCCTTAGGGCGCGTGCCCCCAAAATCTGGCCGCTGCGGGACAAAACCCGACCCGTCGCGCCATGTAACCGTGCGTCCCCTTTCTTCTAGAAGGGGACGCCCGGGAGTACGGTCCGGTCATTTTAATCGATGATCCAGTAAGAATAATCCACTTTGTCCGCCTCGCGCAGGGTGCCATCCGTGCATATCACCTGATAAATACCCACATACACCCTATCGATATCTTTCCGCTGGGGCAGGTAAACATAATTGCAGTACACAGTTTCACCGGGTTTGACCGTCTTTTTGGTGGTTTCATAATAGACGGTAGTGTCGCCATAAAGGCGTTCTCCCCATATATCGGTGGCATACATATAAATTTTAAAAGCTTTCACCGTTCGATTGAGCGAGGCGTTCTGCACTTTTACCCGCATGGCCAGTTTGTTTCCGCTGGACTTCCACTGACCGTAGGAGGAGGGAGGAATCTTCATAATGAGATACGGTTCGGAATATTGCTTGGCCGATGAGCCGTAGAGCCGCACGAGGAAAGAACTGTCCGCCGTATCGCCCGAGCCCTCTAGGCCGTTGATCTCACGGAAAGAACTCACGGCATTGGCCGTTTTAGGCCCATACTTGCCGTCCACATCGTCTGCAGTCAGGTATCCCAACTCGCTGAGACGGTGTTGCATATCCGTTACCTCCTCACCTTCGTCGCCTCGGCAAAGGGTAGGATACTGCTGAGCCAAATATTTATCCCGAATATCGGCGTAAGTACTGTCGGCGAAAGTCGAAACGGATGCGCTAAACAATAAAACAGCGATACATATGGCCGACATTAAAGCGATCTTTCTACGCATTTTTCATTCCCCCTTAGCAAAAGTGGCGGCCTAACGGCAGAAGCTAGAAAAGCACTATGACAGAAACGGGCATTACAAAAACTGCATAAATAGTATATGATATCCAAACAAAAATGTCAATATGCGCCAATGAAAAATGAGCCCAATGCGTGAGCGGCCTAGCGTTATAAGTTCCAAGGACTTTGCTGGAGGCAGAGAGAAAAACCTTTCTGAACGCGATATAATAAATGGACAGACCGACGCCGATCTTGGCAAAGCGGCGCCGGTCCAGCGAGAAACGGGAAAGAAAGCGGTAGAGTGCGAATGGGGAAAGACGAAGAAAATGTAAGCCCACGCACTTTCTTGACCCAGAGATGTTGGTTCGGATTTCGGGATAAACAGAGAGGAAGATCGGGCGCAGGCAGAATGGAAGGCCGTAAACGGGCCTTAGGATAGGGAAAAGGCGTAGTCCAGCAGAGTGCGGGTATCGGTCCACTTGGGGGTCTTGGTTCCGCCGGCGTTGAGCACCACGCTGATCAGGGTGCGGCCATTTTTTTCCGCCACACACACAAAGCACTGTCCCGCCGAGGAGGCGTAGCCGGTCTTGCCGCCCAGGGCGTAGGGATAGTAGTATTGGGAATCCGGGTCCAGTATGGAATAGCTGTTGCGCAGGGTCAATTCGCCCCGCAGGGCGGTAGCCGCCATGGTATGGGAACGGGTGGTTAGGATCTTGCGAAAGACGCTGTTTTGCAGTGCCGCCCGGGTGATCGTGGCCAGGTCCCGGGCCGACGTATAGTGGCCCTGGGCGGGGTAGCCGTGGGTATTGACGAAGTGGGTGTTTTGAAGCCCCAATTGCTGGGCGCGC
Organism: Candidatus Excrementavichristensenella intestinipullorum; assembly: GCA_018711685.1. GTDB lineage: Bacteria > Bacillota > Clostridia > Christensenellales > Aristaeellaceae > Excrementavichristensenella > Excrementavichristensenella intestinipullorum. The sequence continues at coordinate 33,982 of DVHZ01000170.1, forward strand.
TGGTTCATTTCTTCCACGAACTGGGCCACACTGCCCGATACCAGGGTGCCGATGGCGTTGGCCGCGTCGTTGCCGGACTTGATCATCAACCCATAGAGCAGGTCCTCAAAGGGCATTTGCTCCCCGGGATAGACCGGAACCCGGGTAGAGTCGCTGGGGGCCGTGCCCGCCGAATCGGGTACTGTCACCATTTGCGAAAAGCCGCCGTGTTCCACTGCCAGCCACAGCGTCATGATCTTGGTGGTGCTGGCCGGAGCCCGCTGGACGTCTCCCGCCTTGTCGTAGAGCACCTCCCCCGTATCCGCGTCCATCACCAGGGTCGATTGGGCGGCGAGGGTTTCGGGCGCTGGAGCCGTGGTCCCCTGAGCGGCGAGGGGTTCGGCGGCGAGGGTTCCATTCCCTTGGGGAACGCATTCGCCGGGGAGAAAAGCCTCGTCCAGCGGCGCGGGCCGGGAGGCAGCCTCCCAGGGGGCGAGGGATACGGCGGCACAGTCCGCCATCCATAGTGACGGCGACGGCGCTTGCGCCGTTTCAAACAAGAAAGGACATAGCAGCGCCATGGCCCACAGTCGTTTGCACTTCATAGGGGTCGCACCTCCTGTTACGGAAGATGTGACGAACACATTCCTGCAAAAGATTCATGGAATGACGATTTTCCATGCATTTCCGAGACGGCGCGAAAGGGGAGAGGGATAGAGGCCGGGGCGAAAGTGTACAAGCGCGTTGCCACCGGCGGGAGATGGTGGTATAATGGTCGGGATATTTCAGGAGGAGGGAAGCGCGATGATCCGCCTTGCCGGGCAGGAAGACATGGAGCAAATTTTGGAAATATACAGCGCGGCCCGGGAGTACATGGTCCGCAGCGGCAACCCAACCCAATGGGCGGGAGGCTATCCGGCCAGGGAGCTGCTGGAGGAGGACATTCGCCGGGGGCAGCTTTATGTGGACCAGGGGGAAGAGGGGATACACGGCGTATTCGTGTTTTTCATCGGGGAGGACCCCTGTTACCGGGTGATTCAAGGGGGCGCCTGGCTGAAGGAAGGGCCATACGGCGTCATTCACCGGGTGGCGGGGGACGGGAAGGCCCGGGGCGTCTTTCAGCGGTGCATGGAATTCTGCAAGGGGCGCTGGGGCAACCTGCGCATCGATACCCATGGGGACAACCATACCATGCAGCACCTGATCCAGAAACACGGATTTCAAAAATGCGGGATCGTGTACATGGAGGATGGCACGCCCCGCATCGCCTATCAGTACTTAGCCCCCTAGGCGCAGGCCCCGGGAGCCGGTTCCGGGCTGAGGCGGTTGGCCCGAAAGCAGGGAAAAGGCCAGGCACATGCCTGGCCTTTTCCCTGCTTTCAGGAGCGCGGAAACTCGGAGGGGGTTATTTGACCTTTACGCTCTGGGCCACCAGTGCGGCGGCGTCCTCCGCGCTTTCACCTTCACGCAGGGCGCGGCCCACCACCAGCAGACGGCCGTTGTCCTGGAAATAACTGCAGGTGACCAGGGACAGCAGCTGATCCTCCTGGGTGGTCTCCACCGGGATGTCGAAGTATGAGAAATCCTTCAGGGAGGCGACGAAATCCAACATGGCCTGTTCGTCGTCAAAGTTGGGCACCCGGATTTTCAGGTAGTCGGCGTTGCCCACGTCCATGGAGGCGTCCACCACGGCGATCACCACGTAGGTGGTGGGTTCCTGGTCGTATACCGACTGGAAGGTAAAGGTGGGATTGGCCTTCAGGTATTCCAGGTCCCGGTACTGAGACAGCTGGCCGAACATGGACCCGTCGTTCATGTTGTGGCCGTAAATGAGCAGGTGCTGGTCCCGGGGATACAGGTGGTTGCGCTCGTCCAGAAACAGGGCGCCCGCGTCGTCCTCCTGGCCCTCAAAATCGTGGATCATGTAGTAGTCGTTGCCCTCGTGCTGCACGATGGGCTGATCCACCTGCTCGGCTACCTTTAGCCAGCCCGCCAGGTCGTTGTTCTGGTTGTACAGTTCCTGAAAGCTGGCCTGAATGCCGGGCAGGGGCTGGTCCGGGATATCGGAGAGCTGGGCGGAATCGGTCTGGGCGGAGGCAACGGGAGCGGCGTCCGCCGCCGCTGCGGTTTCCACCACGCCGGAAGACTGGCCGGAAGCGGGCTGCCAGGCGGCGGGGATGACCTCATCGCCGTAACCGGTCTTGGGCACCGCGTCCTCGGTGACCACCAGGGTGGACCGGGCGCTGTCCCAGCCGGGGACGTTGACCCGGTTCACGTAGGTATCCCCGTCCTCGGCCCAGTCGGGCACATAGGCCTTGAAGGTGAGGGTGACGGTATCGTAGGCAGGTACGTCCACGTACCACTCGATGGTGTCGTCGTAGCTGTCGTAATCGCCGCCGTCGGAGATGCTGCGGGTATAGATGTCCAGGGCGGCGGGCAGGTGGTCCACCACCCGCACGTCGTAGGCGTCGCCGCTGCCGTCGTTGCTCACTTCAATGGTGTACTTTACCGTGGTGCCCGGAGCGGGGGTGCGGTTGTTCACCCACTTGGACACGGTGAGCAGGGGCTCCGCTTCCCGCACGGTGACCGGCGCCTCGGCGCTCAGCCCGGCGGCCAGGGCCTGGGCGGTATACACATCGCCCCCAAAGGCATCGTCGGGAATGTCGGCGGAGTATTTCACGGTAACCAGGCTGCGGGCGGGCACGTCCAGAGTCCAGTTGATCTGATAGGCCTCGTATACGCCGCCGCCGGTGATCTGGCCCAGGTCCACGATCATGCCGTCGGTATAGCAGGTCAGGTTCACCCCGTTAGCCGGAGCGTCGCCCAGGTTCTGCAGGTCAATGGTGAAGACCACCGGATCGCCGGGATCGGCCCGCTTCACGTCGCTGCTGATGTACAGGCGCAGGTCGCTGTCGGTGACCGTCAGGGCGGCCAGGGTGCTCATCTCCCCGCAGGTAACGGGGATGGAATACACCATGCCGTTGGTGGAGCTGGCGCTCACGGACAGGGCGGCGGTCATGGTAGCCATCTGCCCGGCAGGCACCTCTACATTCCAGGTGATGGTGCGGGTGGCCGAGTCATAGGACAGGGCCCCCGGGTCCAGCAAATCCAGCCCTACGGGCAGGGTGCAGGTGACGATTTGGCCGGTAGCCAGGGTGTCGCCGGTGTTAGCCAGCACCACGCTCAGCACCGGCGTGCCGCCGGGAGCGCACACGTCAGGGGAGAGGGAGGCGTACAGGGCCAGGCCCGGCTCGACCACGGGCTGATCCGGGTCGATGGGCTCCTCGGGTACCGGAGTGATGACCACTTCATTGGAGATGACGGGCTCGGCCCACGCCGTCATGGGCAGGGCCATCAGCACAGCCAGAACCAGGGCCAGCCACAGAATCGGACGCTTTTTGCTCATTTTTATTGCCTCCTTCAGGCGGACTAGGGCGTCACGACCAGCCGCCAGGCATAGTCGTCGTTGGTCTCGTCCAGTACGTACTCATAGGTGCTGGACGTGGCGCCGGGCACGTTTTGCCATTCTCCGGATACGTCCTTATACTGCCACTGGTAGGACAGCTGGGCGTCCTCCGGCGCACCGGCTACCAGGGAGAGCAGCTGAATGGTGCTGCCGTAATAGGGCTGATCCCCCGAATAGGCCACGTAGATGGATACGGACAGCTCGTCCTGGCCGGACTCCTTAGGCTGCTCAACCTCTTGCGGTTCCTCCATCTCCTGAATATCCTCTACCTGGGACAACTGCGCATCGCCCTCTAACACATCCTCGGGGGCGGGCAGAACAGCGGGCTCCTCAGGGGCGGGCTCCTCGACGGCGGGCTCTTTGGCGATAGGCTCCTCCGCCACAGGTTCCTCGACGGCGGGCTCCCCGTCAACGGGCTCCTGCGCGATGGGCGCCTCGAGGGCGGGCTCTTCCGCTACGGGTTCCTCAATCATGGGCTCCTCGAGGGCGGGCTCCTCCGCTACGGGTTCCTCAATCATGGGCTCCTCGAGGGCGGGCTCCTCCGCTACGGGTTCCTCAATCATGGGCTCCTCGACGGCGGGCTCCTCCGCTACGGGTTCCTCAATCATGGGTTCCTCGACGGCGGGCTCCTCCGCTACGGGTTCCTCAACGGCGGGCTCCTGCACGATGGGTTCCTCGGCTATGGGTTCTTCCATCTCTTCAATTTCCTGAACCTGGGCTGCTTGAGCCGGGGTGGAGACGGAAGGACTGCCGCCGATATAGGCGCCATCTTCAGGGGGCAAGGTAAACAGATAGGGATCGTGATCCAGCAACTGGCCGTCCTCATCCACGTAATACCACACGCCCTCGATGAGGGTCCAGCCCACCAACACTTCCTCGGCCAAGGCGGCCAAGGGCAGGCCCAGCACGGCCAGCGCCAGGCACAGGATCAGCATTTGTTGAAGAAATTTTCGCATTTTGCTCGCTCCTTTCTCTGAGCAGGTTCCACGGCCATTATATTGCAAAACCTGGATATTTGCAAGACGAAAATGTGTCAAAAATTTGACAGTCAAAGCCACCTCCCTTATCCTGAGGCGAATATCCCTTAAGGGATTTCCCAGGCCGGCGCCAGGGAGGTAGGTCCATACCTGCCAAGACTTCCCTGTCACCTCATTATAAGACGGGGGGCGGCGGCTCCAGGTTGCAATCCCCAGTTTCTTGGTAGAAATTACCACAAAGGTGCCGGGGCGCTGCCGGGAGCGCTTCCAGGAAAATGCGGGAAAAATTACCCGTATTTTAGCATGGTTTATCGCTGCAAATCCCTTGCGGCGGCGCGGCGCGTATGCTATAACCTATAGGCAATTTCACCGAACAAGCGATTTCATGGCCCCGTGGGGGCGGCAGGTACGCTATGACAAAGGATTTGACGCAGGGCTCGCCCACCCGATTGATCTTGCAGTTTTCTTTCCCGTTGATGCTGGGCTTTTTGCTTCAACAGTTTTATAACTTCGTGGATACCGCCATCGTGGGCAAGACCCTGGGGCTGGACGCCTTGGCGGCGGTAGGTTCCACCAGTTCTCTGAACTTTCTCATTTTGGGGTTCTGTATGGGGGGTATGCAGCGGCTTTTCCATTCCGGTAGCCCAGGCCTTTGGGGCCCGGGATATTCCCCGGATGCGCCGGTTTGTAGTGAACGCAGCGCTGCTCAGCGCCGCCTTCGCCCTGGTGATCACGGCGCTCACCGTGACGCTGTGCCCCGCCATGCTGGGGGCCACCCGCACGCCGGACAACATTCGCCAGGACGCCTACGCCTACATCGTGGTGATCTTTGCCTTTATTCCGGTGACCATCTTTTATAACTTTCTCTCCAGCGTGATCCGGGCGCTGGGGGATAGCCGCACGCCGGTAATCTTCTTGATTATGGCGGCGCTGTTGAATATCGCCCTGGATTTTTGGTTCATTCTGGGACTGAAGCTGGGGGTGACCGGCGCGGCGCTGGCCACCGGGCTGTCCCAGCTGGCGGCGGGACTGGGGTGCCTGTTCATGGGAGTCAGGCATATGGACGCCCTTACCTTTCACAAAAAGGACTGGCGCTGGCAATGGCCCTACGTGAAGCGCCTGTTTATCCAGGGCGTACCCATGGGGCTTCAGTTCTCCATCACTGCGGTGGGGTCGGTGATCCTGGCGGCCTCGGTGAACACCCTGGGCTCCGGCGTGGTGGCGGCGGTAACCGCGGGCAGCAAGATATCCATGTTCTTCTGCTGCGTGTTCGATGCCCTGGCTTCCACCATCACCACCTACGCGGGTCAGAACGTGGGAGCGGGCCGCGTCGACCGCATCCGCCAAGGGGTGGCCAGCTGCGCCGTGCTGGGGGGAATCTACTGCTTGGTGGCCCTGGCGGTGGTGTACTTTGCCGGGCACGGACTCATCGGATTGTTCGTAGAGGAAAGCCAGGCCCAGGCCGCGGACGACGCCTACCGATTTCTGCTGGCCAACGCCCTGTTCTATCTGCCCCTCTTGTTCGTGAACATCCTGCGGCTGATGATTCAGGGCGTGGGGTATACGGGCCTGGCGGTGATGGCGGGCGTGTTCGAGATGGCGGCTCGCACGCTGATGGGCCTGGTGGTGGTGCCCGCCCTGGGATTTGGGGCGGCTTGCTTCGCCAGTCCCTTGGCGTGGGTGTTCGCCGATGCCTTTTTGTTCCCCGCCAGCGTAAGCGTGCTGCGCAAGCTGGAGCAAAAGAACCTCAGCCGTGGTGTTGACCGGGGTGGTATACTGGTAGCAAAGGAATAATGTGCCATAGGGGAGGGGTTGGCGTGAAGTGGGATTTGAAAGGGCGGGCCGCTCTGGTCACCGGAGCGGGCGGCGGCATCGGGCTGGCCGTAGCGCTGCGGCTGGCCGGTTTGGGCATGGACCTGGTGTTGTGCGGCCGCGATCTGCATAAGCTGGAGCGGGCCTGCGCCCAGGCCGAGAAGAGCGGGGTGCGGGCGGTGGCCTCGGCAGGCGACTTGACCCAGGCCCAGGCCCGGGAGGCCTGCGTGGAGCTGGCGGAGAAGAGCTTTGGCCGGCTGGACGTGCTGGTGAACAACGCCGGAGTGGCCCAGTCTCAGCCCTTCGACCAGGTCAGCGAGGAGGACTTTGACCGCATTCTGGCCATCAACCTGAAAGCGCCCTATTTTCTTACCCAGCGGGCCCTGGGGCTGTTGCGCCGGTCGGAGGGGGCGTCGGTGCTGAACATCGGCTCGGTGGTTTCTCACAAGGGCTATCCCCTGCAAAGCGCCTACGCTGCCAGCAAGCACGGCGTATTGGGCTTCTCCAAGTCCCTGGCCAACGAGCTATACCAGCAGGGCATACGGGTACACGTGATTTGCCCGGGCGGCGTATATACCGACATGGTAAAGGTGGCCCGGCCCGACCTATCCCCGGAGGGGCTCATCTTGCCCGAGGACATCGCGGACATCGCCGAATTTTTGCTGACCCACCGCAGCAACGCGGTGGTGGATGAGATTCAGGTGCATCGCTGCGGCAAAGCGCCCTTCGCGTAAATGCCCGGCAAATCCTCTGGGAACCGGCCCATAGACGCGAATTGGGGGCCAATGGGGGCCGGGGCGGGGGGCCCTGGCGCAGCCAGGGCCC
>DVHZ01000171.1 GCA_018711685.1 Candidatus Excrementavichristensenella intestinipullorum
CGCCGTTTGTGTGCGTATTCAGTTTTTAACACATTCCCTGTCTATCCGCTGTCCGCAAAACCATTGATTTTATTAGCTTTTTGCCGCTATCGCTATCACACCTCATTATTCGACAGCCCTGGCTTCTTATACCTCTTTTCGCTTTGGCTGGCTACTTTTTGACGCTATGCCACTGCTTTTTTCTCGATTTGTTTGCAAAAAGGGCGTGCCGCAGAAGTTGCTTTCTGCAACACGCCCCGCTTGGCCGGGTAGAGGGGAATATTCCAGGCGGGAAAAAACTTTCCAGCAAATGCCAGGGCGGGAACTTCCCAGGACCGGATGCGTCAAAGGGGTAAAGCATCCCGGGACCCTTGCCCTGTGGTTTTTTTTCTGCTATAATACCCTTGGCCCCAGGGCTGAAAGGTGAAAGTGTATTTATGTCTATGTCGAATTTCTCCAAAAGCTACGAGCGGGACGAAAACCGGAGCATGAACAAGGGCTTGATCCATAGCCTGGTGGGGGCGTTGCTCTGCTGGCTGCCCTTGGTGGGGCTGTTCCTGGCCATTAGCGGATTTTTGCGGGTGATCGTTCGGGTCACTCAGGCCCATCGCGCCAAGAAGGCGCTGCTCACGGTGCTCACCCTGCTGATCCTGGCGGGCTGTATTGGCGCACTAGGGACGGAGGTATACTTCTACGTGCGCGATCCCAGCATACTGGACAACAGCGTAAACGCGGTGTGGCACGCCTTGACCGGCCAGGAGCAGCCGCCTTGGGTGGTCAGTCGGGATGCGGGGCTGGACCCGGAGGACCCCTATGCCAGCTACGGCTATGATCCCTATGCGGTGAACCTGGAGGATTATGATGACTCCTCCATGGAGATCGAGGAGGATGTGGACGAGAGCTTTGACGTGGACTGGGACGAGAGCTGGGACGAGGACTTTGACGACAGTGAGCTGTACGACTTTGAGGAGGACGAAAGCGGCGAGGAAGAGAGCCTTTCGCAGGTAGGGTTGTATCAGCAGATGCGGGAGGCCCAGTCCGGTCACTCCGCAGGTTAGCGTTAGCCCGGTTCCGGGCGGAGCCGGTTATTTTGTATGAGAGGAAGTCTTGAGCATGTCCGAATGCACCCACGATTGCTCCACTTGCGGCGCGGATTGCGCCAGCCGTGACAAGAAAAGCCTGCTGGAGCCGGTGAACAAGTTTTCCAACGTGGGCAAGGTATACGCCGTGGTCAGCGGCAAGGGCGGGGTGGGCAAGTCCCTGGTCACGGGCCTGCTGGCGGTGCTATCCCAGCGGGGCGCTCACAAGACCGCCATCCTGGACGCAGACATCACCGGTCCCTCTATCCCCAACATGTTTGGACTCAAGGGGGAGGCTTTTGCCAACGACGCGGGCATTATCCCCTCGGTGACCAAGACGGGCATTGAGGTGATGAGCATCAACCTATTGCTGCCCCAGACCACCGAGCCGGTAGTATGGCGGGGCCCGGTGATCGCCGGGGCGGTGAAGCAGTTCTGGACCGACGTGGTGTGGAATCAAGTAGATTACATGTTCGTGGACATGCCTCCGGGAACCGGGGATGTGCCCCTCACCGTGTTCCAGTCGTTGCCGGTAGACGGCATCATCGTGGTAACTACGCCCCAGGAGTTGGTGGGCATGGTGGTGGAGAAGGCGGTCAAGATGGCCCGGCTGATGAATATCCCGGTGCTGGGTCTGGTTGAGAACATGAGCTACATCCAGTGCCCCGACTGCGGCAAAAAGCTGTTCCCCTTTGGCGAGAGCCGGCTGGAGGAGACCGCCCAGCGCCTGGACATTCCCCAGGTGGCCCGCATCCCCATCAACGTCAAGCTGTCCGCAGCGTCGGACAAGGGCATGATCGAGCTGTTTGAGGGCGATTGGCTGGATGATTTGAGCCGCGCCTTGATGCCCGAGGCGTAGAAGAACCAATCAATGGCTGAAAGGGACCGGGTCCCGCCCCTCGCGCAGCGAGGGGCGGGGCCCGGTCCCTTTCAGGGCGCCGCCTTCGGCGGCGCCAGCCGGGGGGTCAGCGCGAAAATGGCTCTGATAAGGGAAAAATCAGAGCCATTTTATGCCGTAAGGGGCTGCCGTTCACCGTTCTTGCAGGCTGCCCTCTGGGGCGGCCTGCGGGATTCCCTCCGGCGGCGTTGGGGGCTGGGTCAGGGCGTCCAACAGCTCCAGCACCCGGTCGGTCCCCTCTCCGGTGAGAGCGCTAAAGGGGATGACCTCCCAGGGCTGTACTGCCAGGGTACGGCAGATCAGCTGTTGGGCCCGGGCGCGCTGGGCCTTGGACAGCTTATCGCACTTGTTGGCCAACACGGTAAAGGGCAGGCCGTAATGGCGCAGGTACTGCACCATCAGCTGGTCATCCTGGGTGGGCTCATGGCGGATATCCACCAGCTGAAACACCCGCTTCAGGCAGGCACTGCCGGACAGGTAGCCCTCGATCATGGCGGCCCACCGCTGTTTTTCCCCTTGGGCCACCCGGGCGAAGCCGTAGCCGGGCAGGTCGCACAGCACCAATTCGCCCCCGTTGAGGGCGTACAGGTTGATGAGGCGGGTTTTGCCCGGTTCGCCGGACACCCGAGCCAGCCCCCGCTGGCCGCACAGACGGTTGATGACGGAGGACTTGCCCACGTTGGATTTGCCCGCCATGGCCACTTCGGGGGCGCCCTGGCCGGGGAAGGGGGCCAATTTATCCAGGGAGGTGATGAATTTGGCGGTGCGTACGCGCATCAAGGAGTTCCTCCTTCCGCTGGCTCCAGCACGATGGCCAGGGCTTGATCCGCCCGGTCCAGCAAGGTAATATTCAGCTGAGCCCGCACGTCCTGGGGCAGCTTTTCCAGGTCCCGCTGGTTGGCTCTGGGCAGCAGCACCTGGCGGATGCCCATGCGGTGGGCAGCCAGTAATTTTTCCTTAATGCCCCCTACGGGGAGCACCCGGCCCAGCAGGGTGATCTCCCCGGTCATGGCCACGTCCTGGCGGGCCAGGCGGCCGGTGGCGGCGGAGGCCAGGGCGCAGTACAGGGCCACGCCGGCGCTGGGCCCATCCTTGGGCGTAGCGCCCTCGGGCACGTGGATGTGCAGGTCGTGGGTCTTGAAGAAGTCCTCCTGCAGGCGCAGCTGGGGCGCCTGCATGCGCAGGTAGCTATGGGCGGCCTGGGCCGATTCCTTCATTACGTCGCCTAACTGGCCGGTAAGTTCCACTTCCCCCTTGCCCGGCATGGCGGCGGCCTCTATAGCCAGGGCGTCGCCGCCGTAGGCGGTCCAGGCCAGGCCGTTCACCGCGCCCAGCTGGGGCTGGACGGCCATGTCGTCGGGCAGGTACTTGCGGGGGCCCAGGTACTGGACTAGGTTCTTTTCCGTAATGGTGAGGGGGGGCTGCTGTCCTTCCGAGAGCTTCACGCAAGAGCGCCGGCACAGCTTGGTGAGCCGCTGCTCCAGCTGGCGCACCCCCGCTTCCCGGGTATAGCCCTCGATGATGGCCTGCACCGCTTTGCGGCTCAGCCGGACCTGGCGCTTTTCCAGCCCATGCAGCTCCAACTGCTTGGGCCACAGGTGGCGCAGGCAAATTTCCATCTTTTCGTCGTAGGTATAGCCCTCTACCTCGATCAGCTCCATTCGGTCCAACAGCGGGCCCGGGATGGAGGAGACCTGGTTGGCCGTGGTGAGAAACAGCACTTGGCTCAGATCGAAGGGCGCTTCCAGGTAGTGGTCGGCGAAGGTGGCGTTCTGCTCCGGGTCCAGGGCTTCCAGCAGGGCCGAGGCCGGGTCGCCCCGGAAGTCCGAGGCCATTTTGTCGATCTCGTCCAGCAAAAACACCGGGTTCAGGGAGCCGCACTTGCGGATGGAGGAGATCAGCCGGCCCGGAATGGCGCCCACATAAGTGCGCCGGTGGCCGCGAATCTCCGCCTCGTCCCGCAGACCACCCAGGGACATGCGCACGAACTTGCGCTCCAGAGCTTCCGCCACCGATTTGGCGATAGAGGTCTTGCCCACCCCCGGCGGGCCTACCAGGCACAGGATAGGCCCCCGAAGGTTGCCCTTCATGGCGCCCACCGCCAGGAATTCCAGGATGCGCTCCTTCACTTCTTCCAGGCCGTAATGATCTTTGTTCAGCACTCGCCGCGCTTGGGCTACGTCCATATTGTCCCGGGTGGAACGCCCCCAGGGCAATTCCAGCATGTATTCGATGTACCCGCGGCTTACCGCCGACTCCGGCGTGCCGCTGGGCATGGAGCCCAGGCGGCGCACTTCCCGCTCCACCTGAAGGCGCGCCTCCTGGTTCATGGGGGTCATAGCCAGACGGCGGCGCATCAATTCCAGCTCGTTTTGCTCGTCTGCGCCCAGTTCCTCGTGGATCAGGCTGAGCTGCTCCTGGAGGTAGTATTCCTTTTGCTGAAGCTCCATCTGGCGCTGCACATGGCCCTGCATATCCTGCTCCATGGTGTCCTCGCCCATTTCCCGGGCTAAACTGCGCCGCAGGGCCATCAGGCGCCGGCTGGAGATATCCTCGCCCAGGATATATTGCCGGTCCTTCAGTATGGATAGGGTATTGGCCGCCACCAGGTCACATAGCTGGTCCGGGTCTTCCTCCTGGGCGATGACCTGGAGAAACTCCGGGGGAAAGCCCTCCCGCTCCCGAGCATAGCATTCAAACAGGTCCTTTACGTCCCGGATGAGGGCGGAAAGAGTGCTCTCGTCCACGTCCAATATCGGTTCCACGTCGCATACCACGCCCAGCAGCATGTCCGACGCGTCCACGATATCCAGCACGCGCACCCGGCGCTTGCCCTCAACCACCAGGCGCAGCGTATCGTCCGGCATCTCCAGCGCTTGGCGGATGACCACTTCGGTGCCTACGTCATATACGTCGGGCAGGCTGGGGTTATTTTGCTCCTGATCCCGCTGGGTTACGATCACCATGCGCTCGTTGGTAGCCAGCGCCTGCTCCACGGCCCCAACCGAACGCTCCCGGCCCACGTCGATCTTCAGCATCATGTGGGGATAAGCCAACAGCCCGCGCAGCGGAACCAGGGGCAGCTGTTCGGTGGCTACGGCCAATATGTCCTGCATAATTTCCTCCTGGACACCTTTGTGTCTACACCACAACATTATAAGGGCCGTTAGCCTATAAATCAAGAGAAAAACCGGTAAGGCGCGTCTGGTCATAACCGGGCGGTTGATATTCTTCGCGCCTTGCAGACGCAGGATCAAAATAAGGGTTCGGAGGCAAAGCCGGGAATTTGGCGGG
>DVHZ01000172.1 GCA_018711685.1 Candidatus Excrementavichristensenella intestinipullorum
CCGGGCGGCTAAAGCCGCCCGGCGGGGGCCCGGTTTGGTTGCCCAGGGGGAAGAACGGCGCATCCCGTCATTGCGCGTCTTGCTGGCGGATGATTTTGCGCTGGATCTTGCCCGACACGGTCTTGGGCAGCTCGTCCACGAACTCGATGATTCGGGGATATTTGTAGGGGGCGGTGACCCGCTTTACGTGCTGCTGCAATTCCTTTTTCAGCTGCTCCGAGGGGGTGAAGCCCTTGGCCAGCACGATGGTGGCCTTCACCGCCTGGCCCCGGTCGGGGTCAGGCACGCCGGTGATGGCGCACTCGATGACGGCGGGGTGGGCGATGAGGGCGCTCTCCACCTCGAAGGGGCCGATGCGGTAGCCGCTGGACTTGATCACGTCGTCGGCCCGGCCGATGAACCAGAAGTAGCCGTCCTCATCCCGCCAGGCCATGTCTCCGGTATGGTACACGCCGCCGGCGAAGGCGGCCTTGGTGGCTTCTTCATCCTTGTAGTAGCCCAGGAACAGGCCCGCGGGACGGCCCTGGGACAGGTCCACGCAGATCTCGCCCTCCTCGCCGACCTCCACATCCCGGCCCTCGGCGTCCAGCAAGCGGATGTGGTAATGGGGAGACGGCACGCCCACGGAACCGGGCTTGGGCCGCAGGAAGTTGCTGGTGAGCAGCAGGGGCGTGGTTTCGGTCTGGCCGAACCCCTCCCGCAGCTCCACGCCGGTGGCCTTGAAGAACTGGCGGAACACCTCCGGGTTCAAGGGCTCGCCGGCCACGGTGCCCCACTTGAGGGCGGATAAATCGTATTCCTTCAGGTCCTCTTTAATGAGGAAGCGGTAGATGGTGGGCGGCGCACAGAAGGAGGTGACCCGGTATTTTTCCAGCACCTTGAGCATGTTGGGGGCGTTGAAGCGGTCGAAGTCGTACACGAAAATGGTGGCCCCCGCCAGCCATTGGCCGTACAGCTTGCCCCAGCCGCACTTGGCCCAGCCGGAATCGGCGGTGGTCAGGTGGATGGAGCGCTCGTTCAGGTTGTGCCAGAACCGGCCGGTGATCAGGTGGCCCAGGGGATAGGTGAAGTCATGGGCCACCATCTTGGGCATACCGGTGGTTCCGGAGGTAAAGTACATGAGCATGATATCCCCGTTGGCGCAGCGGGGCTGCACCGGCAGGAACACGTCGGAAGCCTCTTCCAGCAGGCGGGAGAAGTTGACAAAGCCGGGGGTATCGCCCCCCAGCCGGGCGGCCACTTTCACCGAGGGGCACTCGGGGATGGCGGCGGCCACATGGCCGATGACTTCGTCCTCGCCCACGCAGATCACCGCCTTGGCCTGGGCCGCGTTGAGGCGGTATACGATGTCCTTCTTTTGCAGCTGGGCGGTGGCGGGGATCTGGATGCAGCCCAGCTTCATCAGGGCCAGGGCCAGGAACCAGTATTCGTAGCGCCGCTTGAGCATGAGCAGCACGGGGTCGCCCTTGCGCAGGCCCATTTCCAGCAGCACGTTGGCCGCCTTGTCGGAATAGCGCTTCATGTCCCCGAAGGTGAACATGCGGCTCTCTCCGGCCTCGTTCACCCAGATCATGGCCCGCTGGCCGGGGGCGAACTGGGCGTACTGGTCGATGACGTCGTAAGCAAAGTTAAAGGAGCTGGGGATATTGACCTGATAGTTTTCCTGGAAATCCGACAGAGACGCGTAGTCCGCATAGGTGTAGCGTTCGATCAAGCGCATGGCTTTTATCTTACTCCTTATTGGCGCCCACAGGGATTACCATGGCGAGGAGCTTGCAGGGCTGGTCGCTGCCCGCCTGCATGGCGTGGGGATAGATCGAGTCGTAATAGGCCGAATCGCCCGGCTCCAGGTACATGTCGTGGTTGCCCACCTTCAGGTGGAGCACGCCCTCCAGCACGTAGTCGAACTCGTGGCCCGAATGGCGCTCGGTCTGCATATCCGGGTTAACGCCCGGGTTCACCGTCACCAGCAGCGGCTCTATCTTGCGCCCGGTAAAGTTGTAGGCCAGATTTTTGTAGATGTAGTGGTGCTCCCGCAGGATATCCACGCCCATGTCCTTGCGGGTGAGGGCGCACACCGCCAAGCGGGGCGTCTGTCCGGTGAGGATGGTGGTGGTGTCCACGTCGTAGAGCTTGGACAGCTTGAGTAAGAAGCTGATGGGAATATCCACCTCGCCGCTTTCGTAGGAGAGGTAGTCGTGCAGGCCTATGCCGGTCTCCTTGGCCACAGCCTCGGGGGTCTTGTCATAAACCTCGCGCAATTCCCGTATGCGCCTGCCAACCTGCTTAACCTGATCGGTCAATGCTATCATCTCCCAACCCTATAGAATAAGAACCAGTATAAAGGAAAAAAGCGCCGCGAACAAGCGCGGCGCGTAAATTTTTTCCCGGAAAAGGCGCTAATCCTTTACCGTTACCGTACAAGAGGCAAAGACATCGTCGGAAGGACGCCAATCCTTATCGCAGGCGTAGGCATAGACCTTGGCCTTGCCGGGAGCTACGGCGGTTATCTCGCCAGTCGTGCGGTCTACCTGAACTACGGTGGTGTCCTCGCTGAGCCACACCAAGCTCTTCATGGAATCGGACAGGCCTGCAGGCTTGAAGGTGACCTTCAGGGTAGTGGTTTCCCCTACCTTCATGGTCAGCTTCTTTTTCTTCAGGGTGATCTTGGTGGGGATGGGCTCCACGGACTGCACCACGATGGAGGCGCACAGCTCGCTGCCGTCGGTGGTGTAGGCCCGGATTTCAGCGGTCGCATTCGGCAGGATGGCCTTGACGACGCCCTTGCTGCTCACCGAGATGGCGTCGGGGTCGTCGCTTTCCCAAATCAGGTCCTTGCTGGCCTTCTTGGGAGTAATCTGGGGAGTGAGCTTCAGGGTCTTGCCCACGGTCAGCTCGTAGGGATTGTCCCAGGTACCCTGCTGCTTCAAAGAAAGGCTGGTGGTTTCGTTCTTGGGCTCTTCCACCGTCAGGGTGAAGACGCTTTCCACTCCCATGGTTTCGCCGAACATGGACAGCCCCACGTGTACTTTATACGTGCCGGGCAGAACGCCGACGATCTGATGCTTGCCGGTGACCTCGTCGCTCTTGATCATGCGGTCGTAGACGTCGCCCAGGTCTTCCTCCACCCAGATGTAGTAAACCGCGTCGTCAGACAGGGTAAAGTTCTTGGGGGAAACCACCGGCGCGCCCAGGGACAAGGTCTTGCCGGCCTTCAGGGTCATGGTGGGCTTAAGCTTTTTATAGGTGATGGATTCGGGTTCTACCAGGGAGGGGGAGGGCTCTTCCACGTTGATGGTCAGGTTGAAGTGGGCGTCCTCGTCCCGGGTCAGGTTCTGCGCGTTGATGCGGTATACGTAGCTGCCCAGGTCCAGGGGTCCCTGAATCACCACGTCGCCGTCAAAGGGCCAGTTCGGATCATATTCCAAGTCCGCCTGCGTCTCCGCGCCGCTGAGCTGCTCGATGGAAAGGAGGATTTCATCCTCTTCCCAGGCCCAGCTATCGGCAATGTAGAAATGGCAGGGCCAGATGTCCTCCTCATCGTTGAGCAGGCGGTTGACCACCACGTTGGATTGATCCATTCGGAATTCGGGCAATTCCCATTCCGTAGGCTCGCCGGTGACGTGGAAGGTGTGCACCACTTTCGCCGCAGCGCTGGAGGAGACGATGAAGGTTATTTCGATGCTATAATCGCCGGGCTGGCAAGCCATGATGGAAAAGGACCCGTCGGAGGCATCGAAATCCACATAGCCCTGCTCGCCGTAGAGCAGCTCATAGGGCCCCTGGCAATCGCTGATGGCGAAATAGGGGATGGGGAGAAGGGGGCTGGAGCCCTGGGGAAGCAGCGTGGGGGAATCGACGGAATACACCGTGCCGGTCTTGACGGTATGCTCCGTCTTGGCGTATTCCATGCCGGTGGCGATGGTCTCATCCGCCTTGAGGGTGGTGACGGTGATGATGCTCTGCAGCGGCTTGCGCAGCTGGTCGGAGGTATAGGTCAAGGAAAAACGGGCGGTTTGGCCCGGCTGAGCGCCTGAGATGACGAACCCCGTGGAGGGCGTATCGCTGCTGTAATTGAGAGAGATATCCATGGCGTCGCCGTCCAGGAAAGCCATCGTCCACTGGCCTTCCATATCGTAAGCCAGGCTATCGTTGCAGGCGACCGACACTTGTCCAAAAGAAGCTTCTCCCGAATCATCCAAGATGACGAAAAAAACGTTATCCTCATAGTTGGTCAGCAGGTTATAGATCTTGTTCCCGTCTACATCCCAGGATTTCTCCTGAGTGGTCTGGGCAGCTGCCGGCAGGGCAAGCAACATAGCCAGGACCAATACAAAACTTATCCATCGAGCGATCTTCATCATTGCGATACCTCCCACTGCATGATAATACATATTCTATCTGCAGGATGACAAAAATTGAGCAATTCATGGTAAAATTAAATTGCATAATGGTAATTTTGTAAAAAATGTGTGGCGGATATTGGGGAACTCTGGGGCACAGGGGGATAGAGCGCAGGCGGGGGTTTACAGGGTATATAATGTAATAAAAGCACTATGAAGCCTCGACGATTGAATGAAGCGGGCGGCCCCTGGCGTCCGCCGCCCGGCAAAAGCGGCGCGGGCAGGGGCGTACGTATCCTTTCCGCCATGTCCAGGGGAAAGCGTGCATAGGGAACGAGCGGGAAAAAAGCCATTTTTATCGCGGATATGGGCATAAACAGGGGGGTGGCGGTTAACCTTCGGGCGTTTCCCATTGCCTTTTCCCGGGCGTTCGTGTAAAATAAAAATGTGATAACCAATGAAGAGGGGGATGAGCCGTGGAGGACCGGCGGGGCGGGTGGTTTGGCAGGCTGTCCATCAAGGTCAAGCTGGGGATGCTCTTCGCGGTGGTATCCATCATCCCCGTGATGGTGGTGGGGCTGATCTCCCTGGGCACCTTTTCCCAGAGCATGATGGAAAAGGGCGTGCAAGACAGCCTGAACCGGCTGGACTTTTTGGATTACCGGATGGTGGAGATCATCCGGGAAAAGCACGCCGATACCCTGGCCATCGCCTTTAGTCCCTATGTGCGGGTCTATTTCGACCAGGACTCCGATTCCCCCCTGCGCACCAGCGTCACCCTGGAAAACCTGACCCGCCGCCAGGTCATCAGCCTGCACAACAGCCAGGAGGACGCCTCGGTGGCCCTGATTGCCGGGGATGGCCGGGCGCTGTGCTATGGCTCGGTGCATTCTTCGGCGGTGCAGGAGACGGTACTGACGCCGCCGGATCTGGAGTCTGCGGATTTTCGCCTGTTCGACCGGTGGTGCGACGCCACCCAAGAAGGCGGGGTCACGGTCGTGCCCTACGAACGGCTGGTGCTGGGCACCGACAATCAGCCGGTGGCTATCCTGCGCATGAACGTGCGGGAAAGCCTGCTCAGGTCCCTGTACCGGGAATACGAGCAGGACGGGGTGCGGGGCTTTTACATCGTAAACCAGCGGGGCGTGGTCCAGTCCGCCACCGACCGGGAGGCGGTGGGTAAGCCCCTGGCGGCCTCCCTGGGCTTGGACCTGGAGGCGCTTCAGGGAGACCGGGGATATATGGAGATGGGAGACAGCGTGATCACCTACATCCATAACTCCGCCCGAGGGCTGTACTTTTTAGAGGATGCGCCCAGGGACCAATACCGGGCGGGCTTTTCCTCCATTCTACAGTCCATTTTGCTGGTGTCCCTGCTGTGTGTGGTGGTGTGCGTCACCTTGGGCTCGCTCCTGTCCCGCTCCTTCACCAAACCCCTATACCGGCTCATCGACCGGGTGCGGCGCATTGATGGCCAGAGCGCCAGCGCCCGGGCGGGGCGCAACGAGATCGCCATTTTAAGCGACAAGTACGGCCAGATCGTAAGCCGGCTGGAAACCCTTATCGCCGACTACTACCAGGAACAGCAGAAGAAAAAGGAGGCTCAGATCCGGGCGCTGGAGTTCCAGATCAACCCCCATTTCCTCTATAATACATTGTCCACCATCGTGTGGCTCATCGAGGCGGGCCAGGGGCGGGACGCTATTCGGGTGACCAAGGATCTGTCCGCCTTCTTTCGCATCAGCATCAGCAAGGGCAAGGAATACATTCCCTTGGGAGAGGAACTGCGCCACGTGGCGCTATATCTGGACATCCAGAAGGCCCGGTACGCCGATAGCATCGCCTATAGCTGCGAGGTGCCGGAAAACATGCTTGCGTACTACATGCCCAAGCTGCTGCTTCAGCCCCTGGTGGAGAACTGCATCATTCACGCCATGCAGGCCCGGCCGGATAAGCGCTGCCGCATTCGGGTGCTGGGGCGCATGGAGGAGGACGCTATGATCTTGGAGGTGCGGGACAACGGCACCACCGTCACCCGAGAAACCTTGACGGCCATGAACGATTTCCTGCGGGGTCGCGCTTCCCCGGGCGCCCAGCGGCACTGGGGCATCGGTATCGCCAACGTGAACGATCGGGTGCGCATGTGCTTTGGGGAGGGCTACGGCTTGAGCTATCGCCGGGAGGGCGAGGAGACTGTGGCTACGGTGCGGCTGAGAACCATGGGGGAGGCGCAGAGGGATGGATAAAGTGCTGGTGGTAGACGACGAAAAGCTGATCTGCGAAGGAATGCGCCGGGCTCTGGAGGGATTGGCCCTGTTCCAGGTGCACACCGCCGCCAGCGGCCTGGAGGCGCTAAAGCTGTTGGAGACGGAGGACATCCAGGGGATGTTACTGGACATCGCCATGCCCGATATGGACGGACTGGAGTTGATGCGCCGGCTGTCCCAGCGGCCCGAACGGCCCTTTACCATGATTATCAGCGGCTACGAAGAATTCGCCTACGCCCAGCAGGCGTTGACCTACGGCGCGGTGGATTACGTGCTCAAGCCGGTGGACGCCGAGGATGTGGCCCGGATGGGGTTGCGGCTGTACCAGCTCATTCAGGACAGGCGGGCCCGGCGGGAGCACACGGAAAAAATGCACCAGTTCGTGCTGGAGCATCGGGACGCCATCAAGCAGAAACTGCTCACTGACATCCTGGAAGGACAGATCGTCAGCCGTACCCTGGAGGACATGAGGGCGGTATACGGCATCCACCTGGACGGGGAATACTTTATGGCGGCGGTGATATACCTGTGCCGGGGCGACGAAGGAGTGGAGGAAGTGGCCTTTCAGGTGGCGTTGAAGGCCTTTGAGGAGGAATTGAACCGGCTGGTGGCCCAGCCTTGTCCTTTCCACATCAACCTGTTCAACATGGAAAACGCCCGGTACGTGCTGCTGCTGGCCGGGGCGCAGCCTTTGGATGGGCAGCGGATTCAGTCGCTGTTGGATCAGGTACTCCAGGCCGCCGCCGGCGTGGAGGGGCTTAAGTGCTACGCAGGCAAAGGCGACCAGGTGCGGGGCCTCAACAACCTGTCCGCTTCCTACGTCCACGCCAACGAAGCGCTGGATTACCGGGCTCTGTTCGGCTCCGGCGTGGTATACGATATCGGCGACTACAGGAAAAACCCCCAGGTGCTGGGGCTGAGCGCCACGCTGGAGGAGATCCAAGGCCATCTGCGCTTTCAGCGCTTCGACCAGGCGGAAACGGGGGTGCGGGCCATCTTTCAGCGGTTGGGCCAGAGGGGCCTCACGCAGGGCCAGATTCGGTTCTTCACCCTGCGGCTGATGCTGGTGCTTTCCGGGATACTGGTGGAAAACGGCATGGACGCCCCGGAGGGATTCTGGCAGGACGTGCTCACCGTCCGAGGCCAGCTGAACCAGCGCACCCTGCCCAGAGTGCAGGCCCGGGCACTGCACATGCTGGAGGCGGCCCGCCGCGCTCTACAGCGGGATTATTCCGAACAGCACCGCCGCTTGGCCCAGCAAGTCAAGGAGCACATCCAAGCCCATTACGCCGACAACCGCCTGTCGGTAAACCACCTTTCCGCCCTGTTCAACTACTCCCCCAACTATCTGGGCAACGTATTCAAGCGGGCCTATGGGGTGTCGGTGAACGACTACATCAATCAGTACCGGGTGGGACAAGCCAAGGCCCTGATGGACGAAACCCACATGAAGGTATACGAGATCGCCTTTCAGGTAGGCTTCAACGATCAACATTATTTCAGCAAGATATTCAAAAAATACCAGGGGGTGTCCCCCACAGAATACCGGTCCCAGGGCTGAGGCGGGGCGGCGCCCTTGGGCGCCGCCCCGCGGGGCAAAGCCGGCCCCCCACCGGGCCCGCCGCATGCGGCGGGCCCGG
>DVHZ01000173.1 GCA_018711685.1 Candidatus Excrementavichristensenella intestinipullorum
CGCTGCCCCCGGACCCCCGCCAGGGACTCCTCGCCCCTGGACCCCCGCCAAGGGGGGATGGCCCCCCTTGGAACCGCCATCCTCGCTGGCGCGTAGTTGGAGCAACGGCCTTGGGTGGGACGGTGGCGGAAGCCGCTGCGCTGGTTCAGGCTGTGAGGGGATGCGGTGGGGCGGCGGATATAGGTGCTTTTGACGTGCGAAAGGAGTGGGTTGCCGTGAAGACCCTTTGCGTCGCTTTAGGCGGGCGCTCTTATGAGATCCATATCGAAGCCGGACTCTTGGACCGGCTGGGCGAGTATGTGGCCCCCTTGGGCCCCAGAAAGTGCCTGCTGCTGAGCGATAGCCATGTGGCGCCCCTGTATGCCCAGAGGGCTACAGCCGCTTTGCAGGCCGCCGGCGTCACCTGCGCCGCCTTGGTCCTGCCCGCCGGAGAAACCACCAAGCGCATCGGCTATTTGGAGAAGGTGTACGACGGCCTGATCCAGGCCGGTATCACCCGCTCCGACGCCCTGGTGGCTTTGGGAGGCGGCGTGATCGGCGACCTGGGAGGCTTTGCCGCCGCCACCTACCTGCGGGGGATCAAGCTGGTCCAGGTGCCTACCACCTTGCTGGCCCAGGTGGACAGCGCCGTGGGGGGCAAGACCGCCGTGGACCTGCCCGCCGGCAAGAACCTGGTGGGCAGCTTTTACCAGCCTCATCTGGTGCTCATCGACCCGGATACCCTGGCTACCCTGCCGCCCCGGGAATTGTCCGGCGGCATGGGCGAGGTGATCAAGTACGCCGCCACCTTCGACCGGGATTTGTGGCCCCTCCTGGAGGGAACGGAGCACCTGGAGCAGGTGGTGCTCCGGTGCCTGGACTTGAAGCGGCAAGTGGTCCAGCGGGACGAGCTGGATACGGGAGAGCGCATGCTGCTGAATTTCGGCCATACCCTGGGCCACGCCATCGAGAAGGCCCAGAATTTTGAGGGATACATTCATGGCGAGGCGGTGGCCGCAGGCATGTGCCTGATGACCCGGATCACCCAGGCCCGGGGCATCACCCGGGAGGGCGACGCCCAGCGCCTGGAGGATATGTGCCGGGCCTGGAATTTGCCGGTGACCGCGAACAAGGCCCTTTGGCCCGCCATGGCTCCGGCGCTGAACCAGGATAAGAAGCATTTGGCCGGAGGGCTTACCGTGGTGGCGCTGGAGGAACTGGGCCGGGGCAAGCTGATGCCCTGCCCGCCCCACATGTTGGAGGAGGTGGTCTCGTGGCTCAGGTGACCATAGCGCCGGGCAGGCTTTCGGGTACGGTGGCCGCGCCGCCCAGCAAGAGCGCCGCCCACCGGGGGCTCATCCTGGCCGCCATGTGCCCGGGGGCCAGCACCTTGGCCCCCGTGGACTTAAGCGATGACGTATCCGCCACCCTGGGCGGCATTGCCGCCCTGGGCGCCCGCTGCCAGCGGAACAAAGGGGAGGTGCGGGTCGTGGGGGCCCAGCTGCCCCCCGACACGCTGCCGCTGGTGGACTGCCGGGAGTCCGGCAGTACCCTGCGCTTTTTGCTGCCCGCCGCCCTGGTGCTGGCGGGCGGGGCCCACTTTGTGGGCCGGGGCCGCCTGGGCCAGCGCCCCATGAAGCCCTATGAGGATATCTGCCGCCGCCAGGGCATCGCCTACCAGGCGGGCCAGGGCGGGGGGCTGGACCTGCGGGTTGAGGGGCGGCTGCGCGCCGGGGAGTTCGTCTTGCCCGGCGACGTGAGCAGCCAGTTCGTCAGCGGGCTGCTGATGGCCCTGCCCCGGCTGCCCGGGGACAGCCTGATCCGCCTCACCGGCAAGGTGGAGTCCTTGGGCTATATCCGCCAGACCCTTCAGGCCATGAGGGCCTTTGCCCTGGAGGTGGAGGTGCGAGACGACAGGACCTATGTGGTGCCCGGCGGCCAGCGCTACCGCCCCGCCGATTTTCCGGTGGAAGGGGATTACTCCCAGGCAGCGGTGTTCCTGTGCGCCGGGGCGCTGGGGTCCTCTTTGTGGGTCAGCGGGCTGGCCGATTCCAGTGCCCAGGGGGATCAGGCGGTGCTGGACCACCTGATGCGCATGGGCGCGGGGGTGAGCCGGGGCCCCCAGGGGCTGCGGGTGCTGGCCGGGCCCCTGTCCGGCGTGGAGATCGACGGCAGCCAGTGCCCGGACATCGTGCCCATTCTGGCCCTGGTCTGCGCCCTGGCCCAGGGGGAGAGCCGCATTCTGGGCGCGGCGCGGCTGCGCCTGAAGGAGAGCGACCGCCTGGCCGCCACCTGCCAGGAGCTCAACCGCCTGGGCGGCCGGGTGCGGGAGACCCAGGACGGGCTGATCATCCAGGGGGTGGACGGCCTGGAGGGCGGCGTCACTTGCTCCTGCCACGGCGATCACCGCATCGCCATGTTGCTGGCCGTGGCCGCCCTGAGGGCGCGCCGGCCGGTGACCCTGGACGGGGTGGAATGCCTGAGCAAGTCCTACCCCGGGTTTCTCAAGGATTTTCAAATGCTGGGAGGGGAAGTTCATGGCTGGCACATGGGGTAGATACCTGCGGGTGAGCATTTTCGGGGAATCCCACGGCCCCGCCATCGGGGTCACCCTGGACGGGCTGCCCGCCGGGCTGGAGATCGACATGGAGGAGGTGGCCCGGCACATGGCCCGCCGGGCGCCGGGCCAGGGACTTACCACCACCGCCCGCAAGGAGCCGGACGCGCCCCGGGTGCTTTCCGGCATGTACCGGGGCAGGCTCACCGGCACGCCGGTGTGCGCGGTCATCGAAAACCGGGACCAGCACTCCCAGGATTATCCCCAGGGCATGGACATGCCCCGGCCCGGCCACGCCGACTATACCGGCCACCTGCGCTATTTCGGCTTTGAGGACCCTCGCGGCGGCGGCCATTTTTCCGGCCGCATCACCGCCCCCATCGTGTTCGCCGGTTCTCTGGTCCGCCAGTGGCTGGAGGGCAAGGGGGTGAGCATCGCCGCCCGGCCGGTGCGCATCGGCCAGGCGGTGGAGCTGCCGGGCCAGGGCTATAATCCCCAGATGGAGGCGGAAATCCTGGAGGCCCGGTCCCAACTGGACTCGGTGGGGGGCATCATCGAGTGCGTGGCCGCCGGGCTGCCCGCCGGGCTGGGCGCGCCCTTCTTCGATTCGGCGGAATCCCTCATCGCCCACCTGCTCTTCTCGGTGCCCGGCGTCAAGGGCGTAGAGTTTGGACTGGGCTTCGCCATGGGCCGGATGCGGGGCAGTCAGGTGAACGACCCCATGGCCATGGTTCAGGGCAAGGTGGTACATTTGAGCAACCATTCCGGAGGCGCCCTGGGGGGCATCACCAACGGGGAGGACTTGGTGTTCCGGGCGGTCATGCGGCCCACCGCCTCCATTGCCCAGCCCCAGCGCACCGTTTCCCTGGAAAAGGGGGAGGATGCGGTGCTGACCATCCGGGGCAGGCACGATCCCTGCATCGTGATGCGGGCACTGCCCGTGGTGGAGTCCATGGCGGCGCTGGCCCTGGGGGAGATGTGGAAGGAGCGGGAGGCCTGCAGGGCCTGAGCCCGGAGATGGCGGGCCGGGGCGGCATTTCAAAGCGCCGCCCATGGACGCGGTCAGGATGGAAGGAGCGCCTCGCCTCCAGGGCAGGTGCGGACGGCTGGGGCTATGCCCAGCGGGTAGAGAGGAAGGAGCGGGAGCAATGGATGAGCTGGCCGGATACCGGGCGGAGATCGACCAAATCGACGGGGAGCTGGTGGCGCTGTTTCAGCGCCGGATGGAAGTGGTGAGCCAGGTGGCCGCCTATAAGCGGGAGCGGGGCATGGAGGTGCTTCAGCCCCAACGGGAACAGCAGGTGCTGGATAAGGCCGAGGCGCTGCTCACCGACAAGAGCCTGGCCCCGGCGGTGCGCCAGCTCTTTGAAACCCTGATGGCCGTGAGCCGCTCCCTCCAGCACGAGGCCCTGGGCGACGACCAGGTGCTGCCCCAGGTGCAGCAATGGAAGGCGTCGCCCCGGGTGGTGTATCCCGGCGCGGAGGGCGCTTTCTCCGAGCAGGCCGCCCTGGACTTCTTCGGCCAGGAGGCCGCGCCCAAGGCCCTGACCACCTTTGAGAAGGCGGCGGCGGCGGTGAAGGCGGGCCAGGCCGATTACGCCGTGCTGCCCATCGAAAACTCCACCGCCGGCAGCGTGGAGGAGACCTACCGCCTGCTGGGGGTCTATGGCCTGAGCATCGTGGGGGAGCAGCTGGTGCGGGTGCGCCACCACCTGCTGGGCCTGCCCGGCAGCAAGCTGGAGGACATCCGCCAGGTGCGCAGCCATCCCCAGGCCATCGCCCAGTGCCACGGCTTTCTGCTGACCCATCCCCGGATGGCGGCGGTGGCGGGAATCAATACCGCCCTGTGCGCCCGGATGGTGGCGGAGACCGGGGACGCCAGCGCCGCCGCCATCGCCAGCCTGCGTTCGGCCAGGCAGTACGGCTTGACGGTACTCAGCCAGGACATCCAGGACCTGCGCTACAACGTCACCCGGTTCATCGTGGCCGCCGCCGCGCCCATCCAGGTTTCTGGAGCCGATAAGGCCACCATCATGTTCTGCCTGGACAACAAGGCGGGGCAGTTGGCCCGGGTGCTCACCGCCCTGGGCCGCCAGGGCATGAACCTGACCAAGCTGGAATCCCGGCCCATTCCGGATACGCCCTGGGCCTACACCTTTTACGCCGACATCCAGTGGACCAGGGACCGGCGCGCCCTGTACCGGGCCCTGGAGGAGGCGGGGCGGGACGCCCGGGAAATGCGGCTGCTGGGCCTGTACCAGGCGGCCCGAAAGGAGGACGAAGGATGAAGCTGGCGCTGATCGGCGAAAAACTGGGGCATAGCCTGTCCGTGCCCATCCACCGGGCCTATTTTTCCCTGTCGGGCAGCCAGGGCAGCTATGAACTGCTGGAGCTCGCCCCGGACCAGGTGAAGGACCTGCGCCGGATCATGGCGGCAAAGGGGCTGGATGGGGTGAACGTGACCATCCCCTACAAAAAGGCGGTGATCCCGCTGCTGGACCAGCTCACCCCCATGGCCCGCAGGGTGGGCGCGGTAAACACCATCGCCTGGCGGGACGGGCGGCTGGTGGGGCACAATACCGACGCTGGGGGATTCATGGATATGCTGGCCTTCGCCGGCATCCCGGCGGCGGGGCAGGGCTTCGCGGTGCTGGGGGCCAGCGGCGGCGCGGCCCAGGCGGTGCGGGCCGCCCTGGAGCAGGCGGGGGCTCGGGTATACCCGGTGAGCCGCAAGGGCCCGGTGACCTATGATAGCCTGCCGGAGCTGGACTGGCAAGTGCTGGTGAACTGCACGCCCCTGGGCATGTGGCCCAACACCCAGGCCGCGCCGGTGGAGGCGGCCGTAGCCCGGCGAGCCCAGGCCCTGGTGGACCTGGTGTACAACCCGCCGGTGACCCGGTTCCTGGCCATGGCCGCGCCGGGGGCCAAGGCGGTGAACGGGCTGTACATGCTGGTGGCCCAGGCTATGAGGGCCCAGGCGTTCTGGCGGGACCAGCCGGTGGACCAGGCGTTCACCCGGCGGATCTATGGGGACATGGCAAAGGAGGCGCAGGGGTGAGCATTTTTCTGATCGGATTGCCCGGCAGCGGCAAGACCACCCTGGGGGCGGGGCTGGCCGCCCGGCTGGGCGTCCCCTTTTGCGATATGGACCAGTGGATCGTCAGCCAATCCGGCTTTACCGTGCCCCAGCTATTCGCCCAGGGCGAAAAGGTCTTTCGGGATTGGGAGAGCCGGGCGGTGGCCGCCCTGTCGGGCCAGGACATGGTGGTGGCCTGCGGCGGCGGGGCCGTCCTGCGCCAGGAGAACCGGGCCATGCTGCGGGCAGGGGGAAGGGTGGTGTGGATCGACCGGCCGGTGGAGGACATCCTGGGAGACGTGGACATCTCGGGCAGGCCCCTGTTGGCCCGGGGCAAGGAGCAGGTGTTGGCCCTGGACCAGGCCCGGCGCCCCCTGTACCGGCAGACCGCCCACCTGCGCTTCCACAACCGGGGGGAGCCGGAGGCGGCGGCGGAGGCCCTGTGGCGGCTGCTGAAGGCCCAGGAGGCGTAACCGGCAACCGGCCAGGGGCCCCCGGGGCCCGGGGAAGGGCTTCGGCCATAGGGGCGAAGGGCCGGGAACGGCCATGGGGCCCCGGAAAATATGGGAAGGGCTTCGGCATGGGAAGGAGGAAAAACCATGATCGGCATTGTGGGATTGGGGGTCATCGGCGGCAGCTACGCCATGGCGCTGAAGGCGGCGGGACTGGGCCCGGTGGCGGGCATGGACGTGGACCGGGCGGCCCTGGACCAGGCGCTGGCGATGGGCATCATTCAGCAGGGGGGACGCCCCGATAAAGCGCTGCTGGGCCAGTGCCATCTGGTCATCATCGCCCTGTATCCCGCCCTGGTGCCCGGATTTCTGGCGGAGCACCGGGACCACTTCCGGGAGAATTGCCTGATCACCGACGCCACAGGGGTGAAGTACCAGCTGTCCCTGAAGCTGGAAGGGCTGCTGCGGCCGGACGTGGACTTCGTGATGGGCCACCCCATGGCGGGCCGGGAGAAGATGGGCCTGGCCTTCGCCTCGGCCCAGGTGTTCCAGGGCGCCAACTACATCCTGGTCCCCACCCCCCGCAACAGGGAGGAAAACCTGCGCCGGGTGGAGGCGCTGGCCCGGGCGCTGGGCTTTGCCAGCGTGCGGCGGGTGGACCCGCAGACCCACGACCAGCTCATCGCCTATACCTCCCAGCTGCCCCACGCCATGGCCGTGGCCCTGATGAACAGCGACCGCCCGGGCCGGGAGACGGGGCGCTTCATCGGAGACAGTTACCGGGACCTGACCCGCATCGCCCGCATCAACGACAAGCTGTGGGCGGAGCTGTTCCTGGAAAACAAGGAGGCGCTGCTGGAGGCCATGGACCGGTTCACCCAACAGCTGGCCCTCATCCGCCAGGCGGTGGCCCAGGAGGACGAGGCGGCGCTGCGGGACCTGATGCGCAAGTCCACCCGGCGCCGGGAGGCCCTGGACTCGTAATCCCCGAAAAAACCCTTCCCCCGAGGCGCTGTACAGGGGGAGGGGTTTGTGATAGAATGGGGGAAACGGCCCAGGAAAGAGGGGGAGAGCAGCCATGAAGCATATATTTATCTGCGGGGAATCCTATATCGGCTACACGGTACACGTCAAGGGCGCGGACTCCATGACCACCAGCGGCTATTTTGAAAACGTGGGCTGGCTGCGGGGGGCGCTGGAAAAGGCGGGCTATCAGGTGACCTATATGCCCAGTCACGTGGCCCTGGACCAGTTTCCCGACACGGTGGACAAGCTGAAAGCCTACGACCTGGTGATATTGTCCGACGTAGGGGCCAACACGCTGATGATGACCACCACGTCCTTCCGCTCCAGCCTGCCGGCGCCGGACCGGTGCAAGGCGCTGAAGGCCTACGTAGAGCAAGGCGGCGCGCTGATCATGGTAGGGGGCTTCATGTCCTTTACCGGGATTGAAGGCAAGGCGCGCTACGGGGTAACGCCCATCGCCGATGTACTGCCGGTAAAGCTGCTGCCCTACGACGACCGGGTAGAGGTGTCCGAGGGCGTAGTGCCGGTGACGGTGGATAAGGGGCATCCCATCTTTAAGGGACTGCCGGAGGAATGGTCTTATTTTATCGGCTACAACCGGACGGAAGCAGATCCCCAGCGGGGCCGGGTACTGGCGAGCATAGGGGGCGATCCCTTCATCGCGGTAGGCGAATTTGGGCAAGGCCGCACGGCGGTCTTCACATCGGACTGCGCACCTCACTGGGCGCCCAAAGCCTTCCTGGAATCCCCGGCCTATGGGATTTTATGGAAGAACCTGGCCGACTGGGCCACGGGCGGAAAAGCATAGCCCAACAGCCCCGCCCCGCATCCCCGCCACAACCTGAACCAGCGCAGCGGCTGCCGCCGCCGCGCCGCTTCAGGCCGTTGTCCCACCCCCCGCGCCAGCGAGGTGGGCGGTTCCAAGGGGGGCCATCCCCCCTTGGCGGGGGTCCAGGGGCGAGGAGTCCCTGGCGGGGGTCCGGG
>DVHZ01000174.1 GCA_018711685.1 Candidatus Excrementavichristensenella intestinipullorum
CAACGCCCCCTTGGCCATTTTCCCCGAAAGCCCGGTGAAAAACGGAGCCGTCCCCGGCCCATGGAGCCGGGGACGGCATATTGGATAAAGCCAAACCAATTCCGCGGCCTGGTTAGCTGGCGGCCTGGACCAGGCACAGCTTCACCGCCTTGATGAGGGCATTGCTGGTCACCGACGCGCCGCCGATGACATCCACATCGGCAGACTGGGCGGCGACGATCATACCGGGCAATTCGTCGATGGCCTTGGAACCAATACCGGCGGTTTCGTTGTTGCCGCCCACCTGAACGGTGGCGATCTTCCCGCCATCAATGGTGACGGTGACGTCGAAATTGCCGTTCATACCCTGGGCGGTGGCGGTATAGACGCCGTCCTTGCAGTCCGCCAAATCCACCTGGGCAATCTCCTCCTCTTGGGCCACGCTGGTAGCCGTAAGTTTCACGTCGGCCTTGTCGCTCTTGGGGGCGTCGTGGCCGGTCCAGCTGGCCTCGGCGGCGGCGTTCTTGCCGGCCTCCCGGCCGCACACGATGCACTCGGTGAGGTTGCCGCCGGCCTGGTAAGTAAACTTGAACACGGAAGATATCTCCCCCGCAGTATACAGGCGCTTGATGGGCTGTCCCTGCCAATCCAGCACTTGGCGTTTGGCGTTGGCGTCCACGCCGCCCTTGGTATTGGGTCCACCGGGATAGAGCTTCATGGCGTAGAAAGGCGGGGTAATGACCGGCGCCATGGTATCGATGGAGCGCTGGAAATCCTTGTCTTCACCGGCGCCGCAATAAGCGTTAAAGGTTTCCACGCTCTGCCTGAGCTGCTCAGCGGTAATCATATCCCGGTTCTCCGGGTCGGCCTTGATCTTCTCGGCCAGTTCCTCCAGGGTATCGGCCTTGAGAATCCAGCCCCGCTCAATGGCGTCCAGGTTATCCTTACTCCAGGGCACCAAGCCGTAGGCTGCCACGGAATAGCCGGTAGCCACGGCGCAGCTCTCGGCGCGGCGGGTCTCGTCGAAGATGAGCCAGCTGGGCACCCGGGGATAGCTCATGGTGAGCAGCTCATACATCAGCGCTTCCTTGTAGAACTGATAGCGGAAGGGGCGGCTGGAATCGGTGATGATGAACTCGTCGGCATAGCGATTGCCGTAATTGTCCACGATCATGCTGTTTTTTGCCGAGGTAATGGCCGAAGCGATGCCCATCTTCAGCCCTTCCTTTTCGTAATGTTCGCCGTAAGGCACCGCTACCTCAATGCGGGAAGCCGCCTTGCCCACCTTGGCCAGCCCGGCGCCCACCTTCATGGCCATGGCGATGCCGTCGCCGGTGTTCTCCGGGGTGCCGTAGAAGCACCAGCCCTTCACGCCCGGCCCCTCCAGGAACGCCCGGCGCATGGGCAGGTTGTACTCGTACCCGCCGCTGGCCAGCACCACTGCCCGGTTGGCGCAGATGCGCAACTCCCGGCCATCCTTACCGGCAGCCACCACGCCCACGACCTGGCCGTCCTCCAGGATCAGGTCCTTGGCCGGGGTTTCGTACAGGATGTCGATGCCGGGGCGCTGGGTCTTTACCCCATCCTCCACCAGGGCCCAGTGGAATGCCTCGCCGGCGCTCTTGGTCAGCCGGGGCTGGTCCTGGGGCCGCAAGCTGGCGTCGGCCTGGGTGTAGTTCACATAGCGGGCGATCTTACTGCTGCCGTATTTGGCCTCCTCAAAGCCGGGGAACATGGGGAAAGAGGCGCTGCCGCCGGGCTCCATAAAGGCGGGGTCCAGATCGGGGGCCTGAGCCATGAGAAAATCACGCACCTGGAGCACGCCGTCGGCGTACATCTGGGCCATCTCCTGGGATACATGGGGTTGCTCGCCCTCCAGCTTCCAAGGGCAGTTTTCCCCGCTCATCATGGCCTTGACGTACTCCACCAGAGCCGCGTGGTCGCCCTCGGGATCGGGGAAATGGAAGTAACCGCCGCTCAAGCGGGTGTTTGAATAGTGGGTAGCTTCGGGCTGCTTTTCCAGAATCAGCACCCGCGCCCCCGCGTCGTGGGCCTCGATGGCCGCGCAAGCGCCGGCGCCGCCCAAGCCGATGACCACAACGTCGTATTCCTGGTCGAAGCTCCCTTTTTCTTCCTGCGCCGCCGCGGGCAACAGATACCCCACGCTTCCCGCAGCTGCCGCGCCAAGAGCACCAGCCGCAGTTCCCTTGAGAAAATCCCGTCGAGAAATATTGGGCATAGCCGTCACTCCTTCGTATCAAATTGGAACCAACCGCCTTCATTATACCTCTTCGCTCCCGGTATCGTCAATAATTTGTCAATGACGTATTTAAATCATTTTATTGATGTTTTTATCGCCGATAGCGTTAAGAAGTGGCGGTTTGAAAAGAGGCGAATGCGTAAGGTTTTTTTCGTCGATTGACTTGCAAAAAACGATATAGTATAATCGAACCAACGCCGGAACCGCCGGCGGGTTGAGGCGATTGAATACCAGCGAGGAGGTAATGTACTTATGGACCAGCGTTTGTCGAGGCGTGATTTTCTGCGCAAGAGCGCAGCGGGCGCCCTGGGTCTGGCAGCTGCCAGCGTGGTGGGCGCGGGGGCGGCTCAAGCCCAAAGCGTAGCGGCGGTCTATGTGCCGGGCACCTATACCGCCACGGCCAAAGGATACGAAAGCGACGTAACGGTAACCATGACCTTCAGCGAAACCGCTATCACCGACGTGCAGATCGACGCCTCCTCGGAGACGGTGGGCATCGGCAGCCTGGTGGCTGAGGAAATGCCCCAGCTGATCCTGGAAAACCAGAGCGTGGACGTGGTGACTGCGGCTACGGGCACCTATACCAAGAGCGCCATCCAAAAGGCGGGAGAGGACTGCATCTACCAGGCCCTCATCGTCAAGCCGGCGGCGGGGACCTCGGGGCTGAGCTTCGAGCCCAACGAGTTCGGCAATCCCCTGTGGCTGACGCCGGAATTGGGCATGTTCAAGTGGCGTGAAAAGCCGGAAGAGCCCACCCAGTTCGCCCAGACCTACGCCGCCGACGTGATCGTGGTGGGCGCGGGCCTGTCGGGCCTGTGCGCCGCCCGGCGGTGCCTGGAGCTGGGGGACAGCGTCATCCTGGTGGAGACCGACGCCAATTACGACGTCCACGGCTTCCAGTGCGCCGCGCTGAACCCGGATATCCTGAACCGGGAGTGCCAGCGGCTGGGCCTGGACTACGAGAAGTACCGGGTGGACGAGACCGAGTTCGTGCGCAGCTACATGAACACCCACGGCAACCGGGCCAATATCAACGTGGTGCGGCTGTGGGCCTATCAGTCGGGAGCGGCCTTTGACTGGCTGGAGCAGATCATGCCGGAAAAGGGCGAGGACGGCAGCTACGACTACCGCAGCGTGCTCTACTTCCCCCGGCCCGAGGGCTATGACCTGTCCCAGCCGGAGCACAAGTACCGCACCTTCCTGGGCACCGTGGACTTCACCTATCAGTCCTGGGCCCAGATGGGCCATAACCTGTACCAGGATATCCTGGACAAGGGCGGCGTGTTCCACTTCAACACCCGGGGCTATATGCTCACCAAGGACGGCGAGGGCAAGGTGAACGGCCTGATCGCCAAGGTCACCGACGCCGACGGCAACGTGACCTACAGCAAGTACGAGGCCGCCAAGGGCATCATCATGGCCACCGGCTACCACGGCACCGCCAAGGATATCATGATGGAAATCGGCGTGGAAGAGGGCATGTACACCCTGCGCAACGGCAACGAGTTCCCCGCCTCCTCCGGCTTCGGCGGCTCCGGCGACGGCCACAGGATGTTGGTGTGGGAAGGCGCGGACATCGAGCCCTTCCGCCAGGCCGACGGCTGCACCCTGTCCCTGCTGGACCCGGCGGCGGGCCTGGCCCTGAACAACAACGGCAAGCGCTTCCACAACGAGGACGACCAGTGCTGGTCCCTGGGCCTGGAGCTGCGCTGGCAGCCCGGCGGCCGCCAGTGGAAGATCTACGACGCCAACTGGCGCAAGTGCCTGGATATGCAGAACATGTCCCACCAGGCCATCGAGCCCCTCAACAAGACGCCCTGGACCATGCCCGGCACCCTGAACAACGAGTACGCCGCCGCCTATACCAACGGCACCAAGATGAAGGCCGACGGCACCCCCTGCGACGGCACCCAGTTCTACCTGGACATCCTGGACCAGGAACTGCGGGCCGGGGTGGGCGACCCCAACGGCATCACCGTGGGCAGCTACTGGAGCTGGCCCGGCGACATCCGCTACGGCGCCAATACCCTGGAGGAGCTGGCCCAGATGGTGTATCCCGACGATCCCCAGGCCCAGCAGAACATGCTGGATGAGGTGGCCGAGTACAACCAGATGTGCGCCCAGGGCAAGGATACCCGCTACGGCAAGGCGTCCAGCATGCTCTTCCCCATCGAGGAGGGCCCCTTCTACGCCTTCTCCGCTGCGGTGAGCACCTCGGGCCGCATGGGCCAGGAAGGCATCATCTGCAACGAGCGCCTCCAGCCCCTGGTGCCCTCCACCGGCAAGCCCATCCCCGGCGTGTACCTGGCCGGCGTCATCGTGGGCGGCCGCCACGCCAATTGCTACATGACCCCCCTCAGCGGCATGAACCACGGCTTCGACGTCACCTTCGGCAAGTGCGCCGCCGAGTTCCTCAACGAGGACAACGCCTGATCCATCTTCCAAACGGGGGGAGCGCCGGCCGCTCCCCCTTCTCTATTTCGACAGGAAATTCGAGGAAAACGCGCCATGCAGTCCATTGAGCTCACCATCTACCTGCCCTTTTCCTATTGGCTGGACCGGGACCCGGAAACCGGCGCCCCCCTGACCCGCCCCGACGGCGGCGCCCTGATCCCCTACCTCCGGGCCCTGACCCGGGAGCTGGCCAGCCTGGGCCCGGACCTGGAGGGGTGCCAGGCGACCTCCCTGCGCTTTGCCGGGGGCTATCTGAGCCTGCTGGACTCGGACGCCCTGGCCGCCCTGATGGCGGCGGTCCACCGCAGCCTGGCCCTGGCCCCGGACCTGGAAATCTCGGGCCTGGCCTTTCCCGGCGCCCTGGATATGGCGCTGCTCAGCCAGTACCGCAATTATGCCCTGGGCCCCCTGTTCTTCGACGTGCCCTCCCTGTCCGCCCAGGAGTGCCGGCGGCTGGGCCTGCCCAATACCCTGCTGGCCCTGGACCAGAGCGTGTACCTGCTGCAAAACTATTCCATGAATAACTTCGGCCTCACCCTGCCCCTGGGCCTGCCCGGCCGGGATCAGGGGCTCTGGCTCCACCTGCTGGGCCAGATCACCCACTATCAGCCCGCCCACCTGGCCCTGGTCCCTACCGCCGGAGCGGACTTCCAGGAGCACCCCGCCCTCTCCCTGTTCCAGCAGGGCCTGCTGGACCGGGGCTGGCGCTTGGCCGCCCCCGGCTTCTATACCCGGGCCCCCCGCGCCCCCCGGTGCGCCGCCCGCCCCGCCGCCTATGTGGGCGTGGGCCTTGGCGCTCCCTCCCGCCTGGACGGCTTCCTCACCCGCAACACCTGGGATATGGCCTATTACCTGTCCCACAGCGCCGATTACCGCCAGCTCATCGCCTCTGTCCGGGAGGACCGCCCCGACGCGCCCTGAGCCGCTCCCAAAGCCCGGCGGCGGCGCGGGGGGCAGGCAGCAGGCGACGCCTGCCGGGCGCAGGCAGCCCGCCAATCAATTGCCGCCAGCGCATCGCCTCCCTCCGGGAGGACCGCCCCGACGCGCCCTGAGCCACTCCCAAAGGCCCCCAAAGCCCGGCGGCGGCGCAGGCGGCCCGACAGCGGGCGCACACACCTGCGGACCGCAGGCAGCCCGCCGGCAAAAGGGGCTTGTGTGGCCAAACCGCCGGGGTTTGCACGGTTTGGCCGGGATGGCCGGCAAACCTTCCTTCTCCCCATCCGAATTCTCCCCCCGGCGCTCTTTGTCCTGGCGGATTCGTCCAAGGGCCTGGGGGCCCGCAGCCCCGAAGGGGCTGCGGGCCCCGGGCCGCCCCCCGCCCCCAGCCGGGCCCGGCCCAAGGGCCGG
>DVHZ01000175.1 GCA_018711685.1 Candidatus Excrementavichristensenella intestinipullorum
GCCCTCCGCCCCCCCGGCGCGTCAGCGCCGCCGCCGAAGGGCGGCGGCGCTGACGCGCATCCCAAGCTCAGGCTCATCTAGCTCCGGACGGCTCCCCTCACGCTAAACGCCCAACGCCGGATCGAAAAGCAAATACCGGTACAATGGTATAGCAAACGCAAGAGCGCACACTTAACACGGCCGAATGCCCTGGGAACGAAGCGAAGACGCCCGCCCGACGGCTTGCCGCACTGTAAAAGCATCATACCGGCAGCAGGTACTGGCTCTAAATGCCTACCCGCCGCGCCTCAATCCCATGGAGTCTCACAAAAGGGACCGTTTTTTCTTTGGTCTTTCCCTTCTCACCTGTGAACAGGCCCGTCAATTTTTCTTTCCAGCCTTTCTGACCGCTCATCTTTTTTCTAACCGATTGTGGCCGTATTTTATGCTTGTCCTCATCACCTTCATCTGTCCCGACCGCCGCTTGCAGCAGGTATGCGGAAAAACACCGCCGGACACAATGCGTCCGGCGGTGAATTATTCGGTTATGCAATTCTCTTTCAGGCTTCTCTGGGCTCGTTGTTTTGTCCCAGTTCCCTTTGATGCAGCTCATCCACGGTATGTATTTGGATGATACTGTTCGCTTCGCCCGAAATATCGCGGTGCTGCATCTTTTGAAATCTTACGCGATTTACTTGATTGAGGGAAAGCTTCTTTACGCTTTATCAATCGATTTTCGGCAGTCTAGCTATTTCAACAGGGCGAAGCGGTAGGACACCTGAGTCTCCAGGTCGTTGTGATCCAACGGCATCACCCTCTTCCTTTCAAGATTTTATCGCTTCCGGCTGATCGATCAGGTGCGCTTTTCTTGGCTCAAGTCCCGTTCCCAGGCTTTTTGGGGGTTCCCGTCTTTAGACTTGGGTTCCTGATGATTCTGGATACCACATCTTGGACTTGGGTTCCCTGCCTTGAGTTGGTTCCCTAACCTTTAGACTCGGATTCCTTACCTTGGACTCCTTTGCTCCCGATGAACCTTTG
The DNA here is from genome assembly GCA_018711685.1 of Candidatus Excrementavichristensenella intestinipullorum. Lineage (GTDB taxonomy): Bacteria > Bacillota > Clostridia > Christensenellales > Aristaeellaceae > Excrementavichristensenella > Excrementavichristensenella intestinipullorum. The sequence goes on from DVHZ01000175.1 coordinate 1,018, forward strand.
CTCCGGCCCTCTTCGTCATCGACTGAGGTTTTGTTCTGCCTTACCTTCTGCCATTGACGGATGTTCGCCTTCCGCTTTTCTTTCCACCGGTTGGAGCAATGCCTTGGGCTTATTCTTCCCTCGACTTGGTTTTCCTCAGGTCCCTCCTGCTTTTGACTGGAAGACATCCTGCCGCCGGCCGGAGTTCGCTTTGTTTGATACGCCCTCATCTACCGGGAATCGCCTTTGGCGGGATTCATGCCGCGTGCCGGCATTTCCTGCCGCCGGCTTGAACCCTTTGCCTCGGTTGTGGACCCTTGCCTTGCGCCTTCCTTTCCTGTCGATCCAAGCTCACCCTGTGAGCTCGTCTCTTATCGACCTTCCTTCTTGCAGTTTTATATTAACACATCCCCGGTCTTTTGTCAACACCTTTCCCAAAATTTTTTTTGTGAATTATTCAACCGGCGAAACCTATGAAGGGATAGAAACGGGGCCGCGGCGAACCGCGGCCCCGGCGGGCAGCCCTGTTTGCTCCGGTTTTATCCCCTAGGAACCTTGGCGTACCCGCTCCAGCACGGCCACGCCCGGCCCGTCAAAGGTCAGCCAGCCGCTTTCCAGGCCGCACTCGCCGTAGGTGAACAGAAAGGCGTAGGCCCCGTCCATCTTCAAGCGCAATCCCGCCGCAGGGGCGATGGCCACCAGGATATCGCCCCGGCGGTAGGCCATCAGCCGCCCTTCCCGCGTCAGGGGTTCAAATGGTGCGCCGCTCCACAGCGCCGGATGTTCCAGCCGCAGGGCGATCATCTGGCGGACAAAGCTGAGCAAGGAGCCGCCGTCCTCCTGCTGCTCCGCCACCGTGGGGGCATCGGGCGCCGGGTCCACGGGCAGGTACAGCGCCTGGGCCGGGGCCTGGGAAAAGCCCAAGTTCTCCCCCGGCGCCCACTGCATGGGGGTGCGGGAGCCGGTGCGGAAATAGCCGCCCTCCTTGGTGGGCAGGCGCAGGTAGCGCATGCCGATTTCATCCCCATAATAGAGGAAGGGTGCGCCGGGCATGGTGTAGAGCATGGCGAAAAACAGTTTCATCTCCTCCGGGGTCAGGTTGGCCCGAAGGCGCATGGTGTCATGGTTGCCGGAGATCAGACAGAACAGGCCCTGGTCCTTGGAGCCCTGGTATCTGGGCAGATAATCCTCCCAGAAGGCCTCGATGCCACAGCCCCCCGCCTTGAAAAAGCTCCGGTCCTGCCCCTCTACCCGGCCCTCCCGCCAGCCCTGGTAATTGCGGGCCAGCCGGGTATAGCCGTTTTCGTCGTTCAGGTAAAAATCCATGTGGAAGCCGCCGGCCAGGGCCTGCCGGGGCTCCCCCCACTCGGCCACCAGGGCGGCCTGGGGATATTCCGCATCCAGCATCCGGCGCACGCCCCGCCAGAACGCCTGGGTGCCGCTGTGCTGGGCGTCGTCGTTTTTCACCAGGGAGGCGGCCATGTCCACCCGGAACCCGTCGCAGCCCATATCCAGCCAAAAGCGCATCACCTCCCGGATGGCCTGTCCGGTAGCCAGGCAGTCCGGGTGATCCACGGGCTTCTGCCAGGGCTGGCGCACCTGGTAAAAGCCGTAATTCAGCGCCGGCTGGCACTTGAAGAAGTTGAGGGCATAGGTTCCGTTGCGGGGAAATTCGCCCCCCACGAAGGGCAGCCCGTCCGCCCCCTGAAAGCAGAAATCGGTCCACACGTAGCGGCCCCAGTATGGATTCTCCTCCGCCTGGCCGCTCATCAAAAACCAGGGGTGCTCTTCCGAGGTGTGGCCGGGCACCAGGTCCAGCAGCACCCGGATGCCCCGGCTGTGGGCCTGCTGGAACAGCCGGGCCATGTCCTGATTCGTGCCGTAGCGGGGGGCGATCTTCCGGTAATCCCGCACGTCGTACCCCGCGTCCTTAAAGGGGGAATCGAAGCAGGGATTGATCCACAAGGCGTTGACGCCCAAATCCTTCAGGTAATCCAGTTTCTCCACGATGCCCGGCAAATCGCCGATGCCGTCCCCGTTGCTGTCGCAAAAGCTCTGGGGGTATATCTCGTAAAATACCGCCTGATCCAGCCAATCCGGCATAGGCCCATCCTCCCTTTGGTTTGTCCCGTCCATTATAGCAGACCCAATTTCTCCTTTCAAACGCGCCGTGTTAAATATTGGGTCACACCCTTGACGAATCCGGGGCGGTATGCTATACTCATCCCGTCAGTTAGTTATTTCTAACTACTGTCTCTCCCATCCTCCACACCCAAGAGCGCCAGCCCCGCCCGATGCGTACCGGGCGGGGCTGGCGCTCTGTGTTTTCCGGGAAACTGAGGGGACGGCCCTTCTGGAATTTCCCCGCTGGCCGGCAGGCCGGCGATGGCGCTTTGGGATTTCCCCACCGGCCGGAGGGTGGGGCGGGTTTTCTCAGCACAGCAGCTGCACTTGGGAGCCGCCGCGGCCCTTGCGCACCACTACCTGGCGCTCGATGCGCTCGCGCAGCTGGGGCACGTGGGAGATGATGCCGATGAGCTTGCCGCCGCCGCACAGCCGGGTGAGGGCGGTAATCACCTGGTCCAGGGCGGCCTCGTCCAGGGCGCCGAAGCCCTCGTCGATGAACAAAGCGTCCATCACCACGCCCCCTGCCTGCTGGCGGATCACGTCGGCGAAGCCCAGGGCCAGGGCCAGGGAGGCCATGAAGGACTCGCCGCCGGACAGGGATTTCACCGAGCGGCGGGCGCCGGTAAAGTGGTTGAGCACGTTGAGTTCCAGTCCGGCTTGGGCGCGCAGGTTTTCCGCCTCCTGGGCCCGCTCCAGCTGATACTGCCCCGAGGTCATCTGTAAAAAGCGCTGGTTGGCCATGGCCAGTACCCGCTCGAAATAATCCACCTGCACATACCGCTCAAAGGTGAGCTTGTCCCTGCCCCGCAGCCGTCCCATGGCGGTATCCGCCAGGGACCGGGCCAGGACGCACCGCGCCTCCAGCGCCGCAAAGGATGTCAGGGCCTGGCGCACCTGCCGGACGCACACCCGGTTGCGCTCCATGCGCCCGGCCAGGGCCGCCCGCTGGGCGCCGCTGTCCCGCAGCGCCGCCTGTGCCTGGGCCAGCGCCTGGCGCACCGCCTGTTCCTCCTGGCCCTTCACCGCCTCCCGGCGCTTCTCGATCTGCTCCTCCAGCAGCGCCTTGGCGCTCTGCCGCGCCCTGATTTCCTCCTGACAGGCCCGCACCGCCTGCTCCGCCCCCTCCAGGGCCTTTCTGTGCTCCGCCGCGCCCCGGCGCAGGGCGTCGATCTTGGCCTGGGCCTGGGCGGGATGGTCGAAGGCCAGGGCCTGCCGCCGCGCCGCGATGGCCTTGGTCAGGGCTGCCTGGCTGCCCTCGCCCCGGGCGGCCCGGTCCCGGGCCTGCTGCAGGGCGGACTCCTGGCGCTCCAGCTCTTTTTGGCGAAGGGGCTGCTCCTGGCTCAGCTGCTCCAGCCGCCGGGCTTGGCCCTGCTTTTGCTCCAGGTCCCGGTTCTCCCGCTGGTAGCGCTCCAGCAAGCCCTGGCGCAGGCCCTGGGCCAGCTGGGCCAGGGCCTGGGGCGACGCGCCGGAAGGCGCTTTGGCCCCCTGCTCCGCCAAGGCCCGCTCCAGCTGGTCCCGCTGGGCCTGGACCCGGCCCAGGGCTTGGCGCACCTGTCCCGCCAGGGCTTGGGCCTGGTCCTGGGCCTGCTGGGCCTGCTCTTCCGCCTGGCGCACCCCTTCCTCGGTGGGGGCCTGGCTGGACAGGGGCGCGGGGGACGGGTGGCGGGTGGAGCCGCACACCGGGCAGGGCCGCCCTTCCCGCAGCCCTGCGGCCAGGATGCCCGCCTGGTGCAGCAAAAGCTGCTGGCGCAGCTGGGCCACCCGCTCCCCCTTTTCCCGGGCCTGAGCCGCCAGCTGGGTCAGCCGGGCCTGGTCCTGGGCCAGCGCTCCCTCCTGCCGCCCCAGTTCCTGGGCCTGCAGGCTGAGCTGCCGGGCCGCCTTGCCCTGCTCCAGCAGGGCCTGCACCCGGGCCTGGGCCTGGGCCAGCGCTTCCGGCGCGGCGGCCAGGGCGGCCATTTCCCGTTGAAGGGCGGCCAGGGCCTGGCGCTGGGCCTGGGCTCCCGCCTGGGCCTGGGCGATTTCCCCTTTCAGCGCCTCCCCTTGGGCGGTGAGCTCCGCCAAGGTCTGCCGGTCCTTCTCCATGGCCTGGTAATCGCTCATCCGCTCCTCCAGGGCGGCGGCCTGGGCCTCCAGGGCGGCGGCCCGCTCCTTGTCCGCCAGCAGCCCGTCCCGGGCCTGGACCAGGCCGGGCAGGCGCTCCGCCTCCCGGGCCAGCGCCGCCTGGGCGGCCTCCAGGGATTGGCGCGCCTGGGTCAGGGTATCGAACTGGGCCAGCACGGCCAGCAGGCCCTCCATGCCGGCCCGGGCCTGGTCCTCCCGCTCCTTCTGGGCCTCCAGGGCGGCCTGGTCCTCCCGCTGAATCTGCTCCACCAGACCGGCCAGCTCCTGGCCGCGATATACCGAGGGCTGGCCCTTCAGCGCCTCCAGGGCGGGGGCGCTGGGGCTGTCGGGCCCGCATTCGGCGTAGGCGAAAGCGCCCTTCACCTGCTCCTCCAGGGGCCGCCGCTTTTCCTCCAGGGCCCGGGCCTCCTCCTGGAGCCTGTCCTGAAGGGCCCTGTGACGGCTGGTATCGCAGATCTTTTGCAGGATGCGGCCTCGGGCCTCGGTGTCGGCCATCAGCAGCTGGTTAAACTCCCCCTGGGCGATCATCATGATGCGGGAAAAATGCTCGTATTTCAGGCGCAGGATCTCCTCCACCTTTTCGTTCACCCGGCGCTTGCCCTCCACCACGCTGCCGTCGGGCAGGGTGAGGGCGGCGTTGGAATCCTGCTGAATGAGCCCCTCCCCCCGCAGGGCGGGGCGCTGGTATTTCAGGCTGCGCCACAGGCCGTAGCGCTTGCCCCCGTGCTCGAAGGTCAGCTCCACGTAGGACTGGGTCTGGGGAGGCGCCAGTTCGCTGCGCAGCACCTCCCCGTCCCGGCGGGCGGCTCCGGAGGTCTGGCCGTAAAGGGCAAAGCAGATGCCGTCGAACAGGGTGCTCTTGCCCGCCCCGGTATCGCCGCAGATCAGGTAAAGCCCCTCCCGGCCCAGCTTTTCCAAATCCACCTCCACCCGGCCGGTATAGGAGCCAAAGGCGTTGAGCACCAGTTTCAAGGGTCTCATGCTTCTTCCTCCCATACCGCCCGGCAGGCGTCCCGGGCCGCCCGGGCCTCTCCTTCGTCCATGGGCCGGCCGTTCATCTGGGCGAAAAAGGCGGCGAATTGCTCCAGAGGCGTGGGGGCGGCCGCCCCCACGCTCTCCTCCGCCGCCCCGGCCAGGGCCGGGGGCTGATAGGCCAGCTTCACCAGGTTGGGATAGACCGCCTCCAGCCGCTCCCGGGGCGACAGGGGCATCCTCTCATCGGTGAGGGTGGCGAACAGATAATCCTGGGGATCTCCCCCCTCCACCGCCTGGGGGGACAGCAGCTGTTCCAGCGTACCCCGTATGCAGCGCACGTCGTGGAGGCGGGGAATGGGCTCCGCCCTCAGGGTCACCTGGCCCTGGGGCCCCACCTCCCCCACCACCAATCCCTTGCGGTGGGCGGCCTCGCTGGCCGAATACTTGAGGAGCGAGCCGGCATAGCGCACCCGCTCCCCGCCCACCCGCTGGGGGCCGTGGAGATGGCCCAGGGCCACGTAGCAAAAGCCCTCCAGGCTGGCCGCGTCCACCGCGTCCAGGCCCCCTATGGCCTCGGGCAGGCTCTCCGACTCGCATAGCTGGGGGCTCTGGCCCCCTGCGGTCACGAATTGGTGCATCACCAGCACGTTGCGCTGGGCAAAATCGATGTCCTCTCTGGCCAGCGCCGCTTTCACCGCCTGGTCCAGGCTCTCCGGCGGATCGTCGGGGAAAAAGGGGCGAGCCTCCCGCAACCGGAAAAAGGGCATCAGCCAAATGTGCACGGGCCCCCACTCGTCCGCCAGGGTCACCCGCTCCAGCCTGCCCTGATATTTTCCCGCGATATACAGCCCCCCGGAGCGAAGCAGCTCCCGGGCAAAGCCCAAGCGTTCCTGGGAATCGTGATTGCCGCCGATGAGGCACACCGGGGCCGTCTGAACCAGCCGGCTGAGAAAGCGGCCAAACAGCTCCACCGCCTCGGCGGGGGGAACCGCCCGGTCGTACACGTCCCCGGCGATCAGGCATACCTGGGGCCGCACCCGCCAGGCGATGTCCACAATGCCCTCCAGGGCGGCCCGCTGGTCCTCCAGCAAGTCCAGCTCCCCCAGCCTGCGCCCCAAGTGCAAATCCGCCATATGGATGAACCGCACCGCCTATACCCCCATTTGCAGCAGCAGGTAGATGACCGCCAGGTGCAGCGGGTAAAAGAGATAGAAGGCCCACTTGGGCAGCCTGGTCCCCGTCTTGGTGGGAATATAGATGAGGGGCAGCGCCAGCAGGGCGAATATCTGTATGCTGTAGCGGAACATGAACAGCTGATAGGTCCCGCCGGAACGGCCCGCCCACCACAGCATGAACCCGCCCACCCAGCACAGGGAGGTCAGGGGCTGGTCGATGAAGGCGTAGAACAGCACCATCAGCGCCACGCCTTCCCAGCCGTAATTGATGTAGCTGTCGGTGTACCACACCAGCCAGGTCATCAGCCCCGCCAAAATATATTTTTTCTCCCGCAGGCTCCCGATGAGCAAAATGCCAGCCAGCAGCGTGAACAAAATGTTGGCGTTTTTCATGCTCTCCACGAACCAGGTTACCGCGCCCGTCAGGGTGATCCCGTTCTGGACCGCCGCGTTCATGGTTCCCGATACGTGGGCCAGGGCCAAACAATAGACCGGCTGGGAGATCAGGGCCAGCCCCAGCACCCGCAGGGCATACCGCAGGGGATTGCGGGTGTACACGCACCCCGCCGCCACGCAGTAGGCATAGATGTGAAAGGCCAGCCTGCCCACGATGCGCATCCACCCCAATTGGGGAAAGAACATCTTCCCTGCGTGATCCATCACCATGCTCACCATGGCGATGAGCTTCAGAAAGCCGGTGTCCGTGCTCAGCCTGATTTCCCGCCCTTTGACAGCCGCCATACCGCCCCGCCTCCCCAACTTCGCCCGTCCCCGCCCAACCGGGCCCTGCGGGCATGATATTTTCGCCTTTCCATAGAATATAGGGGCATTATACTCGCAAGCCCTCCCGGTTGTCAAATGGGCCGGGGTATATCATGGGCTCCTGGGGCTGGGGGGGCC
>DVHZ01000176.1 GCA_018711685.1 Candidatus Excrementavichristensenella intestinipullorum
AGCGATGCAGGGTGACCGCTGACGAGACGGTCGGCATCATCGCCGAACTCGGTCACAAGGACGAGTACGTGGCCGCGGCGGTGGCCGCAGCTCGCCAGCTCGGCGCAGGCGCCGGCCTGAGGGAACACCGGCCAATCAGGGCAAAATTTCTACATTTTTTTGACAAGAACGAAAAAAAGGGCTTGCCAGAGGCCGGTCCCTGTGGTATAATACATACCAGCCCAAGAATGAACGCCCTTTGTTTGGTCCGTATCCCTCCGGTGGTGTTCCTACCAACGACAGGACTCGGTGAATCAGGGAAGGTCATGGTAGGGCAATCACAATGAGGAGGCATTTTCCCATGTTTGAAGACAAAACGCTGACCTGCCGCGAGTGCGGCGCCGAATTCGTGTTCACCGCTTCCGAGCAGCAGTTCTACGCCGACAAGGGCTTCCAGAACGAGCCCGGCCGCTGCCCCAGCTGCCGCGCCGCCCGCCGTCAGGCCAATGGCCAGAACCGTGGCGATCGCCCCATGTTCGACGTGGTGTGCGACAACTGCGGCCGTCCCACCCAGGTGCCCTTCCAGCCCCGTGGCGACCGGCCGGTGTACTGCCGCGAGTGCTTCGACGCCCAGCGCCAGAGCCGCTATTAATGGGCCAACCGGGTCGCTCTTGAGGGACGGCAGGAAAAAGTTTCGCCAAACGGCGCAGCCTTCAGGCTGTGCCGTTTTTTTGCGCCCCAAACGGAGGGAGGATGGCGGGAAACGCCCCATCGGAGCAGTCCCTTCCGCTCTTTTCCGGGGCCTGGGCTTCCGGGCTTGTAAAATGTTCCAGAGGCGTTCCCAGGGCTGGATACCCTTGCCCAAAAGTGGTATAATAATATAGGTAAGGAAAATTTATTGCGGGGCGCGGCGAAAGCACAAATCCGCCGGCCGGAAGGGTAGACAAATGGCGCAAAACAACCATTATGACGAGAGCCAGATTCAAGTGCTGGAAGGCTTGGAGGCGGTGCGCAAGCGGCCGGGCATGTACATCGGCTCCACCGACGAGCGGGGCCTGCACCACCTGGTGTACGAGATCGTGGACAACGCCATCGACGAGGCGCTGGCCGGCTTTTGCGATCACATCGTGGTGACCCTGCGCAGCGACGGGTCGGTATCGGTGGAGGATAACGGCCGGGGCTTCCCGGTAGGCATTCATCCCAAGATGGGCAGGCCCGCAGTAGAGGTATGCCTGACGGTGCTCCACGCGGGGGGCAAATTTGGCGGCGGGGGTTATAAGGTATCGGGAGGCCTGCACGGCGTAGGCGCTTCGGTGGTCAACGCCCTGTCCAGCCACATGCAGGTAAACGTATATCAGGACGGGAAGATCTACCAGCAGGAGTACTGCCGGGGCAAGATTTTGTACGACCTGAAGGTGGTGGGCCAGACCGAGCGCACCGGCACCACGGTGATGTTTTGGCCCGACGTCAAGACGGGAGAGGACCCGGAACCGGGTATTTTCGAGACCGGGCAGTTCGACTTTGACACCCTGAAGACCCGGCTGCGGGAGATGGCCTTTTTGAACAAGGGGGTGCGCATCGACCTGGTGGACCAGCGCCCCGTGCCCTGGCAGGAGGCCCACTTCCATTTCGAGGGGGGTATCATCTCCTTTGTGGAATACCTGAACCGGCACAAGGAGCCCCTGCACAAGCCCCCGGTGTATATCGAGGGGATTCGGGGCACCACCACCATCGAGGTGGCGCTGCAGTGGAACGACGGGTTTACCGAGATGGCCCTGTCCTTTGCCAACAACATCCACACCCCGGAGGGGGGCACCCACATGGCGGGCTTCCGCTCCGCCCTCACCCGGGTGATCAACGATTATGGCCGAAAGGCCGGAGTGCTCAAGGCCAGCGACCAGAACCTGACCGGGGACGACATCCGGGAAGGGCTCACCGCCATCGTGTCGGTGAAGCTGGTGGAGCCCCAGTTCGAGGGGCAGACCAAGGCGAAGCTGGGCAACAGTGAGGTGCGCAGCCAGGTGGACGCCCTGGTGGCGGACAAGCTGGCGTCCTTCTTCGAGGAAAACCCGGCGGTGGCCCGGGGCGTGCTGGACAAGTGCCTGGCGGCCTCCCGGGCGCGGGAGGCCGCCCGCAAGGCCCGGGACCTGACCCGGCGCAAGACCGCCCTGGAATCCGCAGCGCTGCCGGGCAAGCTGGCGGACTGCTCCGAGCGGGACCCGGCCAAGTGCGAGATCTTCCTGGTGGAGGGCGACTCGGCCGGCGGCTCGGCCAAGATGGGCCGGGACCGGCACTTCCAGGCCATTCTGCCCCTGCGGGGCAAGATCCTCAACGTGGAAAAGACCCGGATGGACAAGGTGCTGGCCAACGCGGAGATCAAGGCCATGATCACCGCTTTCGGCGGGGGGTTCGGCAAGGAGTTCGACCCGGCCAAGCTGCGCTACCACCGCATCGTGTGCATGACCGATGCCGACGTGGACGGCAGCCACATCCGCATCCTGCTGCTCACCTTCTTCTACCGGCACCTGCCCCGGCTCATCGAGGAGGGGTATGTGTACATCGCCCAGCCGCCCCTGTACAAGGTGACCAAGGGCAAGTCGGTGAACTACGTGTACAGCGACGAGCAGCTGCGCGCCCTGCTGGACAGCATGGGTAAGGACGCCAAACCCGACGTGCAGCGGTACAAGGGCCTGGGGGAGATGACCGCCCAGCAGCTGTGGGAAACCACCATGGATCCCAAGGTGCGCAGCATGTACCAGGTGAACATCAAGGACGCCATCGCCGCAGACGAGATGTTTACCCTGCTGATGGGGGACCAGGTGGAGCCCCGCCGGGAATTCATCGAGGAAAACGCCAAGCTGGTGGCGGATCTGGATATATAGGGCGGCACGGGCCCGGGGCATAGGCCCGGGCCGGTCCCTGATCACAGGAGCAGGAGGTAACCCCCTTGAGCGATATGGACAATCAGCATCTGGTCAATAACGTGGGGCGGCTGACCCCCATCGACCTGGAGGACGAATTAAAAAAGAGCTTTATCAGCTACGCCATGGCGGTCATCGTCACCCGGGCCCTGCCCGACGTGCGGGACGGGCTCAAGCCGGTACACCGGCGCATCCTGTACTCCATGATGGAACTGGGGGTGACCCCGGACAAGCCCTACCGCAAGTCCGCCCGCATCGTGGGCGACTGCCTGGGCAAATACCATCCCCACGGAGACAGCTCGGTATACTACGCCATGGTGCGCCTGGCCCAGGATTTCTCCATCCGCTACACCCTGGTGGACGGCCAGGGCAATTTCGGTTCGGTGGACGGGGACGGCGCGGCGGCCATGCGCTACACCGAGGCCCGGCTCACCAAGCTGGCCATGGAGATGGTCAGCGACATTGAAAAGGAAACGGTGGACTTTTACCCCAACTTCGACGAAACCCTGATGCAGCCTGCAGTGCTGCCCAGCCGGTTCCCCAACCTGCTGGTGAACGGCTCCAACGGCATCGCGGTGGGCATGGCCACCAACATTCCGCCCCACAACCTGGGGGAGGTGGTGGACGGGGTGGTGTACATGCTGGACCACCCGGACTGCACCACCGAGGACCTGATGGGCTTTATCAAGGGGCCGGATTTCCCCACCGGCGGCATCATCCTGGGCAAGGCGGGCATTCACGAGGCCTACGCCACCGGCCGGGGCCGCATCATTACCCGGGCCCGCACCGAGATCGAGGAGATGGCCGGCGGCCGGCAGCGCATTGTGGTCACCGAGATTCCCTATATGGTGAATAAGGCCCGCTTGGTGGAGAAAATGGCGGAGCTGGTCCACGACAAGCGCCTGGAGGGCGTGTCCGATATCCGGGACGAGTCCGACCGGGAAGGCATGCGCATCGTGGTGGAGCTGAAGCGGGACGTGAACGCCCACGTGGTGCTCAATACCCTGTACAAGCACACCCAGATGCAGGAGACCTTCGGGGTGAATATGCTGGCCCTGGTGGACGGAGAGCCCAAGATCCTCTCCCTGCGCCAGTGCGTGCACCACTACATCGATCACCAGATCGACGTGATCACCCGCCGCACCCGGTACGACCTGGACAAGGCCCGGGCCCGGGCGCATATCCTGGAAGGGCTGCTCATCGCCCTGGACAACATCGACGCGGTGATCCACCTGATTCGCTCCAGCCGCACCGACGCCCAGGCCAAGGAAGGGCTGATGGAACAGTTCGGGCTGTCGGAAAAGCAGGCGGTGGCCATTCTGGACATGCGCATGCGCCGCCTCACCGGCCTGGAGCGGGAAAAGCTGGAGGCCGAGTACGCCCAGCTGGAAAAGCAGATCGAGTACTTTACCCAGGTGCTGGCCAACGAATCCATGGTGCGGGGCATCATCAAGGACGAGATCCTGGCACTGAGGGCCAAGTACGCCGATCCCCGGCGCACCCAGATCAGCCAGGTGGACGGGGAAATCGACATGCTGGACCTGATTCAGGAGGAGGACATGGTGGTCACCCTGACCCACCGGGGCTACGTGAAGCGCCTGCCCAAGGACACCTACCGGGCCCAGCGCCGGGGCGGCAAGGGCATCATGGGGGCGGCGGCCCGGGAGGAGGACTTCGTGGAGCAGATGTACGTCACCTCCACCCACGATCCCCTCATGTTCTTCACCAACCGGGGCCGCGCCTACCAGATGAACTGCTACGAGATTCCCGAGGCTGGGCGCACCGCCCGGGGCACCGCCATCGTGAACCTGCTGCAGCTGGAGGGCGGCGAGCGGGTGAACACCATGCTGCCCATCCCCGAGGAAAAGGTGGAGGGCCACTATCTGGTGATGGTCACCCGCAACGGCATCATCAAGCGCACCGCCCTCAACGAGTTCACCAACATGCGCCGTACCGGGCTCATCGCCTTGATCCTCAAGGAGGACGACGACCTGATCGCCGTGCGCCTCACCGACGGCCACCGGGAGATCTTCGTGGGCACCCGCCAGGGCATGTCCATCCGCTTCAGCGAGGAGGATGTGCGGTGCATGGGCCGGGCCGCCACAGGGGTCAAGGCCATCGAACTGGCCCCCGGCGACGCGGTGGTGGACGCCGCCGTGCTGGAGGAGGACGCCCAGGTGCTGTCCATCACGGAGAACGGCTACGGCAAGCGCACCCAGCTGGACGAATATCGGGTGCAGAGCCGGGGCGGCAAGGGCGTAAAGGCCATGAACCTCACCGACAAGACCGGCCCTCTGGCCCGGCAATTGCTGGTCCACGAGGAGGAGGACGTGCTCATCCTCACCGACGACGGCATCATCATCCGCACCCCGGTGTCCAGCATTTCGGTGCTGGGCCGGGCAACCCAGGGCGTGCGGGTGATGCGGGTGGCTCAGGAAGCTAAAGTGGTTTGCGTGGCTCGAGCCGAAGCCGAGGAAGACCTGCCCGAGGATGAGCTGGACCAGGAGGTCCTGTCCGGCGATTCCGCAGCCCAGGACGGTTTTTCCGGGGAAGAGGACGCGGCCTCCGGCGAATACGCCCAGGACGGCGGCGATGACCAGCGGCCCTAAAGGCAACGGGTGAAGGCGAGAGCGCCTAGAAAGCGAAAAGAACTGGGGAAAGCGCCCCGGGAAAGAACCGAAAAATGGCCGGTGGGGGGAGCGGCAAGCGCTCCCCCCACCGGCAGCGTGATTTCCGGGCCGCCGTAGCGGCCCGGAAATCACGCTGGGCGTGTTGCAGAAAGCAACTTCTGCGGCACGCCCTTTTTG
>DVHZ01000177.1 GCA_018711685.1 Candidatus Excrementavichristensenella intestinipullorum
TTTTCGGGGAAACCTTTGGTTTCCCCGAAAAACCGGCCGCGCAGCGAAAGCTCTCCTCATCGCCTCGCCGGAAAATCGCCCTTGGGGCTGCTCCCCCAAGAGCCGCCTCCATCAGCCGTCATCCTGCTCCCCGGCGGAGGCGGGATGGGGCACATAGGCCTCATCCCCCACGTAGGGCGCCAGGCATTGGGCCAATAGGTCCTTGCCCTGCTGGGACAGATGTACGCCGTCCTTGGTGTACGCCTCCACCAATTGCCCCTGGCCGTCCACGAACTGGCTGTGGGTGTCGATATAGGGGATATCCAACTCCGCCGCCAGTGCCTGAATCATCTGATTGGCCTCCAATATCTGTTGGTTGGACACATCGGAGGGTGGGCAGGTGGGTAGGATGCTCACCATGTACAGCTGGGCCTGAGGCAGGTCCTCCCGCAGCTGGTCAACCAGCTGCCGGTACCCTTCCGACAAATTCTCCAGGTACCGGCCCTTGCCCATATTGTTCACCCCAATGAGGATGAACACCTTGTCCGGGTTCACCGCCCGTACCATGCCGGTGCGCTCCAACAGCCCCGCCACCGTGTCGCCGCTGTAGCCCAGATTGCACACCGCGATCCCCGGGAAATAGTCCTGCCAGCGGTTATTTTTGGTGATGGAATCCCCAAAGAAAGCCACGTCGGCCTTGTAATTCATGCTCTCCAGGCTGGCTTGCCAGCCCAGCAGGGCATTATGGTCCCTAGTCGGGTCCTTTTCGGTGGTGAGTCCCAACTTGATGAGCACCTTGCGGGTATACCCTTCCCGGTGCCAAATGATGCCCAGCAGGGACATGGACACCAAGCAAAGCACCACCAATCCGGCGATCACCGCCTTGGCCTTTCTTCCCTTCATGCGCGCCTCCTCTTTTCCCTCTGCGCCGCTTCTCCGGCGGCTTGACCCAGCTCCAGCTCCATGTCCGGCTCGGGACCCGCTCTCCCTGCGGCCAAGGCCCTGCGATAGAAAAACATGTACTGCTGCATGACCCCCGCGCACTGGCCGTACCGCTCAAAGGGCGATACGCCGCCGTACCGCTCCTCAATCACCCGCTGAATCCATACGTCCACCGGACTGGCCGCCAGGCGGTGATAGCCGAACAGCATCACGCAGTCGGCCACCTTGATCCCCACCCCGGGCAGCGCCATCAGGGCCCGGCGCAGCGCCTGGTCCTCCAGCGCTCCCAAGGCCGCCAGGTCTACCCGGCCGCTGGCTACCGCCTGGGCCGTGCCCAGCACGTAGGGCGCCCTGTAGCCCAAGGCGCAGTCCCGCAGCACCGCTTCCGGCGCCCCGGCCAGGGCTTGGGGGGTGGGAAAGGCGAATAGCCCCTCCCCCATTTCCGCGCCGAACCGGGCGCACAGCGCCTCCACGCACCGGCGAATGGCGGGAATATTCCGGCGGGTGGACAAAATAAAGCTGATTAACGTCTCCCAAGGGTCCTGGCGCAGGATGCGCAGGCCGCTGCCGTACCGGGCGGCCCGGGTGAGAAAGCCGTCCGCCGGGTCGATGCTGGCCATCAGCCCGCCGTAGTCGCCGTCCCAGTCGAAATAGTGCGCCCAGAAGGCGTCAAATTGGTCCTGGCCGCAGTCGAAGGCGAACAGCCCCTCCCCCGCCTGGGACACCCGCACCCAACGGTCCCCGGCGGCCACCCGGAATACCCCTGGTTCCACCTGACTCATGCGAAAGCACTGCCCGCTATCCATGATGGCGGCCAGGTCCAAGTGGCTGGCCCGCTGAAGCACCATGGCTAGGAGAGCCGGGCCTTCAGCCGGCGCAGCGCCTCGCAATAGCCTTCAAAGCCCATGCCCATGACAGTGTCCACGCAGGCCAGGCGCACGTAGGAAATCTGCCGGAAATCCTCTCGCTGGCTCACGTCGGAGATGTGTACCTCAATGGCGGGCAGGCTTACCGCCTTCAGGGCGTCCAGCAGGGCCACGCTGGTATGGGTATAGGCGGCGGGATTGATGATGATGCCCTGGCAGTCTCCCATGGCCGCCTGAATGCGGTCCACCAGGTCCCCCTCGTGGTTGGATTGGAAGATCTCCACCTCCACCCCTTCCTGACGGGCGCATTCCTCGATGGTCCATACCAGGTTGGCGTAGGTCCCTTTTCCGTAGATTCCCGGTTCCCGTATGCCCAGCAGGTTCAGGTTGGGGCCGTTGAGCACCAAAAACTTCATCGCCATTCCTCCCGTAAATCGCCTGTCTGGGAGGGCGCGGGGCCGGGGGCGCGAGGGCTATGCCCTCGCGCCCCCGGCCCCGCGCCTCCAGCCTTAGTCGGCGTAATTGTCGAAGTAACCCTGTACCAACACGATGGGAGTGCCCTTGTCGCCGCTGCCGCTGGTCAAGTCGCACAGAGAGCCCAGCAGGTCGGTGTAGCGCCGGGGCGTAGTGCCCTGGGCCGCCATGGTGCCCACCAAGCTGCCCTGCTTTTCGTGGATGGCCTGGCGCATCATCTGGGCCGCCTCTTCCCCCTGGGCATCCTTAAACCGGGTATCCGCCAGGTGCTTGAGCTTGAGCTCGTTGGGCGTGCCCTCCAGCCCCTTGGTATAGCCGGGGGAAACCACCGGGTCCGCCAGCTCCCAGATCTTGCCCACCGGGTCCTTAAAGGCGCCGTCGCCATAGACCATCACTTCGATGTTCTTGCCGGTGGCCTCCTTCAAGAGCTTCTGCACCCGCTCCACAAAGGCCTGGCAGTCCCGGGGGAACAGCTTCACCGTGTGCTCGTCCGCCAGGTTGGAGCCGTACAGGCCGTAGTCCGGGTTATAGCCGCTGCCGTCCACCGGGTGGTTCAGGATATCCGCCAAAGATACGGCGGTCTTGGCCCCCGCCGCCTTCAACCGGCGCACCGTGCGCTGCCGGGTGTGGATGTCGCAGGCGATGGCGCAGTCGGTGTGCTTGAGCATCTCCCTGGGATCATTGGCCAAGAAGATCTCGGCCCCCGGGGCGATCTCCTGATACATGCGCACGTAATCCACCCCGGTAAAGGGATGGCGCACTTCCTGCCCGAACAGCTGCCGGTAGCGCGGCTCGCTGAGCACGTCGGTCATGGGATCTACGCCCTTCTCGTCCAGCTCGTCCCAGCCGATTAAGTGATTGCCCACCTCGTCGGAGGGATAGGCCAGCTGGATGTGCAGCTTGTCCAGGCCCATGCTGATGCCCTTGAGCAGCATGGAGAACCGGTTGCGGCTGAGGATGGGATGGATGATTCCCGCCTCGCCGCCAGGGAACAGCTCCCGCACCGCTTGGGCGATCTGCTCCACCGTGGCGTAATTGCCCTGGGTGCGGGCCAGGGTGGACTCGGTCACGGCCACCACATCCCGGTCGCCAAGGGAGAAGCCCTCTCCCTTGGCCGCCCGCAATACGCACTCTACGGTTATCGCCGCCAGATCGTCTCCCCGCTTGAATATCGGAGCGCGAATGCCGCGCACCACCGTACCTACATATCTCATTGATTCCGCCTCCATCCAGGTTGATGGCATTCCAATCTATTATACCATACATTCCGCCTTGATTGCAAATACATGGGCTCCTCCCGGGGATTTTTTCGGAGCGGGCCTCCTTCCGCGTCCTCACAGCCCCGCGCCGGCGGGAAAATACCGCCGCCTTTTCCCAGACGGCGGCGGGAATCGCTCCGCCCAGGCCCAGCATTGACAGCCTCCCAGGGCCTGGCTTATAATAGGAATGCAGACCGCGTCGTATCCAGTCAATGGGGACAAGGGAGGGGACTTTTATGATCTACGATACCCTGCATAACGCCCGCCTCTATGAAGGGCTGGGCCCGGGTTTTCAGTGCGCCTTTGCGTATCTGACCAGCAACGACTTAGCTGCATTGGCGCCGGGACGGTATGATATCGACGGCAATCAGGTCTATCTCATGATTCAGGAACCTGAGCTCAAGGCCTGGGATCAGGGACGCTGGGAGGCTCACCGCCGCTATGCGGACATTCAGCTGGTGCTGGCTGGCAGCGAACGCATCGGCTTTTGCTCCGTGAGCAGCGCCCCGGTGGAGACGCCCTATTCCCCTGAAAACGACATCCTCTTCTATCAAGAAATGCCCGGAAACGAAGCGCTGGTACGCGCCGGAGAGATGATGATCCTTTTCCCCCAGGACGCCCATAAGCCCTGTATCCGCCCCCACGGCGGCGGGGATAAGGTGCGCAAGGCGGTTGTGAAGGTGCTTTTGTAGCCGGTGGAATTGAAAGCAAAGCGCCGCGCCGGGTTTCCGGCGCGGCGCTTTGCTTGGGCGCTGCGGCGTCAGCCGGTGTAGCCCAGCAACAGGCGAGGTAGGATCAGGACGATATCCGGCACATAGGTAATCAGGAACAGCACGATGAGCATGGCCCCCAGGGGCAGCCATATTTCCTTGATGACGTCCTTGAGGGGCGTTCCGGAGATGCCGCTGGTGATGAACAGCAACATACCAAAGGGCGGAGTGGACAGGCCCACCATCATGTTGAACACCACCACCAGGCCGAAGTGCACCATGTCGATGCCCAGTTCCCGGGCCACGGGCAGCAGGATGGGGATAAAGACCACCTGGATGACCGAGGTATCGATGAACATGCCCAGGATCAGGATGGCGATGTTCACGATGAGCAGGAACATGTACTTGTTGGTGGTCAGGCTGAGGATCAGGTTGCCCACCTGCACGGCGATTTGCTCCCGGGCCACGATGTAGCTGATGCAGGTAGCCGCGCCGATCATCAGGGATACGGAACCCACGGAGCGCACCGTGTCCACCAGCACCCGCCACAGGTCCTTCCAGCCCATCATGCGGTAGGCGAACACGGCGATGAGCAGGGCGTAGAAGCCGGCCACGGCGCCCGCCTCGGTGGGGGTCATGACGCCGGTGTAGATGCCCACCAGCAGGATGACCGGGGTGAGGATGGCGGGAATGGCCCGGAAGGTGTAGAGCAGGAAGCCCTTCAGGTTCACCTTCTCGCTGCAGGGATAATTGCGCTTGTGGGCCACGAAGGCCACGTAGAGCATCAGGGCAATGGCCAGCAGCACGCCGGGCACCATGCCGCCCATGAACAGGGCGCCTACCGACGCGCCGGAGAGCATGGAGTAGATGACCATGGGGATGGACGGGGGGAAGATGGGGCCAATGGTGGCCGATGCTGCGGTCACCGCGCAGGAGAAGCCGTCGTCGTAGCCCTCGGCGCGCATGGCGTCGATCTCCATCTTGCCCAGGCCGGAGGCGTCGGCGATGGCCGAGCCGGTCATGCCCGAGAACACCAGGGAGGCCAGCACGTTCACGTGGCCCAAGCCACCCTTAAACCGGCCCACGAAGCCCTTGGCAAAGCCGAATACCTTGTCGGTCACCTTGCCCGAGTTCATCACGTTGGCGGCGAATATGAACAGGGGCACCGCCACGATGGTGTAGTTGGTGTAGAAGGTTTTCAGCGTCTGCTGGGCCACCATCTTCACCGCGTCGCCGGACACGATAAAATAGAATACGCACGCGCACATCAGGCCCATGGGGATGGGCATTTTGAGCACGAAGATCAGCACGAACATGATCAGGAACACAATCAACGGCGCGCTCATGCCTCATCCTCCTTTGCATTCTCGATTTCCTTTGCGTCCTCGATGGCCAGCTCGGCCTCGGACATGTTCTCCCGCAACCGCTCCCGCACTTCCTCCGGAGAGGCCAGGCCCAGGAACAGCCGGGCGTCCTTGTACATATCGATGAGCATGTAGATGGTGATCATCACCATAAAGGCAATATAGGGCATGTACACGAAGTTGAGCCCGATCTTCAGCACGCTGGTGCGCTGCATCTTCATGAAATCGATGAACTCCACGCTGTCCACAAAGGAATAGATCATGGCAAAGGCGATCAGGGCATTGCCCAGGAACGAGGTGATGGCCTTGCCCTTGATCCCCATCTTGTCGTATATCAGGGTGAATACCACGTGGCTGTTGCTGCGCTGAGCTAGGCAGGCGCCCAGCACCACGGTCCACAGGTAGCAGGACACGGTGACCTCATAGGCCCACTGTAGCGGCTGCCTGAGCACGTAGCGGCAGAAGATTTGCAGAATGAATACCAGAAACATGATGACGAAGCTGGTCACGGGAATGTAGATCTCCACCACATCTCTCAAAACCAGCCCCAACTTTTTCAGTTTCTCCATTTGTGTCCCCCCTTCCAGCATAATCCCCCAAGCCAGGGCCCGTGCGCCGGTGTGCAACCGGTCCCATGGCAATTACGCAAATTGTTCTAAAGGTGGAATTAACGCATCCGGTCAAAGGGGGGCGCGCACCTGGAGTGCGCGCCCGCCCCGCTGGGTCAGGCGATTAGGCCATGGCCTCGATCTGCTCCAGCAGGTCCTTGTCCCAGCTGTCGGAGATGGGGTCGTTCAGGTAGTAATTGAGCACGTGCTCGGAGAAAGCGTCGATGTCGGCTTCGTACACGGACACGCCCTCGGCCTTGAAGAAGTCCACCAGCTCGGCCTCCCGGGCCAGGTTGGTCTCGTCGCAGTACTTGCGGCCGGCCTCAACGCCCTGCATGATGATGTCCTTCTGGGCGTCGGTGAGGCTCTCCCACTTCTGCAGGTTGATGGCGGGCCACACGGAGTCCACCAGGTGGTTGGTCATGGTAATGGACTTCTGCACCTCATAGAACTTGGCGCTCTCCACGGAGGGCAGGGGGTTGTCCTGGCCGTCCACGACGCCGGTCTGCAGCGCCAGATACAGCTCGGAGAAGGAGATGGGGGTGGGGTTGGCGCCCAGGGCCTGGCCCAGGAACAGCCACGCCTCGGAGTTGGGCATGCGCAGGTTGACGCCGTTCAGGTCCTCAGGGGTGGTCACGGCCCTGTCCTCGCTGAGGGAGATCTCCCGGGAGCCCAGGTACCAGGCGCCCAGGGGCAGGATGCCCTGCTCCTGACCGATCTTCTCAAACACGCTCTTGCCGATCTCGCCGTTGAGCACGTTGGTCATGTGATCGTAGCTCTTGAACACGTAGCCCGCGGTGAACATGGACACCCAGGGGGAGCCCGTGGTCAGCCAGGAGGCGCTGGACAATGTCATGTCGGCGTCGCCGCCCACCACGGCCACCACTTCTTCTTCCTGGGTGAACAGGGTGGCGTCGGTGTAGACTTCCACCTGGATATTGCCGCCGGACAGTTCCTCGACCACCTTCTCAAACTCCATCATGGCCTTGGCGTGGGTATCGGTGGACACGGCGGTCAGGGTGACGATGAGCTTGACGGGCTCGCCCAGATCCTGAGCGAAGGCCACGGTGGCGGCGCTCAGCGCCACCAGCAGGACCAGAACCAGGGACAGTACCTTCTTCATGGGTATATCCTCCCTCTTAAAATGAGTATATTCATGCGGAATTTCTCCGCAATCCTATCTAGGTTGGCTTCGCTGGTAATTTTTCGCGTTTTCCAGAGATTGAACCAAGTGCTCCCGCATGGCCCGTTCCGCCTGTTCCGGGTTCCGGGCCCTGATGGCCACCATGATGCGCTGGTGGCGCAGGATGGCGTCGTCGATGCCGCCCACGGTAAAAATGCCGGTGCTGATGTTTTCCTTAAAGATATTGGACATGGCCTGCACCAGCAACGCCAGCAACGGATTGCCGGAGGCCTGGGCGATGAGGTAGTGAAAGTCGAAATCCAAATCCCGCCGTTCCTCTACCGACAGCGTCCGGTCCCGCAGCCGTTTCAGGATTTGCTCCATCGCGGCCAATTGCGCCTCGCTGGCGCACTTCACCGCCCGGCGCACCGAGGCGCACTCCAATACCCCGCGCACGTCGTAAATGGAGGAAGTGTCTATGCCGTCGCAGCGGATGATTCGCGCCATCACGTCGGACAGGTTCTGGGCTTCCGGCCGGGTGACGTAGGCCCCCGAGCCGGTGCGGGAATCGATGAGGCCCCGCTCCTTGAGCAGCTTAAAGGCCTCCCGCACGATGGTGCGGCTCACCCCGTAGCGCTCCGCCAGCGCCTGTTCGCTGGGCAATCGCTCCCCGTCGGCGTGGCCGGAGATGATCTGCTGCTCCAGCAGGTTGGCCACCTGTTCGTACAAATGCTCCTTGTTCAAAGGACTGGCGCTCGATTGCATGATCTTCTCCTCCTCCACGCCCGCCCGGCCAGCGCGCCGGGTTCGGGGCCGGTCTCCCCCGGCCTTCGCCGGGATCTACAGGGGGGTTATGGGCCCTGTACCCGCTGTGGGGCCCCTCAACCCAGGGACTTTATCAGTTGGAAGGTGCGCCTGCACCCCATGGATATGTAGGAAATGTCGTCGCCGCAGCCCAGCATGTTCACGCCCCGCTCTATCCAATCCCGGATGGTCGCCTCGTCCCCCGGCCCCAGAGAGGCGCCGAAGGGCTTGCCCATGGCCTTGCAGGTATCGGCGATGCGGTCGCACAGGGCCATCACTTGGGGATGGCGCAGGTCGCCCAGGTGGCCGATGGAGGCGGACAGGTCGTTGGGTCCCACCATCACCAGGTCTATCCCGGGTACCTGGAGGATCTCCTCCAGGTTGTCCACGGCCTCCTTGTGCTCGATCTGCACGATGCGCAGGAAGCTGTCGTTTACGTTCTCCAGGTACTCCCCGGTGTCCACCGCCCCGTACTGAATGGCGCGGCGGGGGCCGAAGCCCCGGATGCCCAGGGGCGGATAGCTGCAAGCAGCCACCGCCGCTCGGGCCTGCTCTGCTGTGGATACCATGGGCAGGATGATGCCGTCGGGGCCCATTTCCAGCACCGGCTTAACCAGCACCGGGTCGTTCCAGGCCACCCGCACGATGGAGGCGGCGCCTCCGGCGGCGCAGGCCATGATATGGCCCAGGATGCTGGCCTTGTCAAAGGCGGAATGCTCCCCGTCGATCCACACGAACTCAAAGCCGTGGTTGGCCAGCGCCTCGCTGATCTCCGGGTCGGTCAAGAACACGTGGGCGCCTATCACCCGTTCTCCCCTAGCCATCTTGGCCCTGATCTGGGCCGCCTTGTTCATCTTCTGATTCATAATTCCTTACCGGCACAGCCGCTGATAGGCGTCGTTGATGACCCGGTCCATCTGATACACTTCGTCTTCAAAGGTGGGGGTTAGCTGATCCTTGCGCACCCGGCACACCGTGGTGATGGGCAGGTGCTCGATGTTCTTCAGGTGGAACTTGGCGTTCACCGGATAGCACTGCCGCTCGATGAGGGAGGCCAGGGTGAGGATGCCCTGCACCATGTCCGCGTTCTCGTGGTGGATGTTGCGGGTGAGCCACACGTACAGCTCCGGATGGAAGTTGGCCATCACCCCGGAATAGCCCGGTGCGCCGTCCCGCATGGACTGAAGGGCGGTGGTGGCGTTGGCGTTGTACAGCTTCAGGTTGCTGCCCTTGATGGCGGCCAGCTTTTCCCGAATCTGGGCCGCGTCGCAGCAGGTGTCCTTCAGGAAATAGAACCGGCCGGTCTTGGCACAGTGCTCAATCACCGGGATGCTCAAAATGCGCTTGTAGGGCATGGGGCACTCGTACAGGCCCAGGTGAATGTTGGGGTCGATCCGCTCCAGCAGGGCGTCCACCCGGTCCATGAGCGCCTGATCGCTCTCGTCCTCCCGCGCCAGGCGGTTGGTCAGCAGGATCACCGCGTCCACCCCGGTGGCCGCCATGGCCTCAATGGACTTCACCTGCTGGTCCAGCTCGTAATCGGTAAAGCCGGAGGCCACCACGGGTACCCGCCCGGCGGACTGCTCTACGGTGATGCGGGCGATATCCATGCGCTCCTCAAAGCTCATGTTGAAAATCTCGCTGGACTGACAGGAGGCGAACAAGCCATCCACGCCGGACTGGATGTACCAGTCCACCAGCGCCCGAAGTCCCTGCTCATCCACTTGGCCGTCAGCCGTGAAGGGCGTAAGCATTACCGGCCAGACCCCGCCAGGATAGGTATTCATGGTGATCTCTCCTTTATGTGGCCACAATGTGACACAAATCTGTACGACAATTATACTACCATACAACCTTTTCCGGCGCAATAGCTCCAATAGATAAAAAACTCATGACATTATTCAGCACTATATACAATATCCTCATTGAGAAACCGCGCCAATCCCACCACGGAGGCGAAAAAAACTCTTTTCCATCCTCAACAATTTCTAATCCTATCCAAAATATTTTTTGATTTCTCTCTGGCTTTCTTCTCTTTCCCTCCGGGTCCGCGGCCCTCCTTCCCCGCCTTGCCCCCGGCGTCCCGGTGTGGTATAATGGGCCCAGATCGCCATGGGGAGGCCATATTCTTGCGCATCGACCTGCATTGCCCGGTGGAAACCCGGGGCTATGAGCTGACACGGGACGACCGGGGGAAGACCCGGGCCTACGTGCGGCTGTTCAACCTGTCCGGGCGCCGGGTCCGCCGCCTGGAGGGCCAGGTCCATTTTGAAGGGCCGGAGGGAGAGCAATCTCTCCCCCTGGCCCAGGATGTGGACGCCGCCCCCCGCCAGATGTTCACCCTGACCCTGGCCCTGCCCGGCTCCGGGGAGGGGTTGTGGCTCAGCTTTACCAAATTGCGGTTTGAGGATGGCCGCGCCGACTGGATCGGCCACCCCAGCCGCCTCATCCAGATTCCCGATATGCCCGCCCCCGACGGCCGGGAGCTGAACCGGCTGATGGCGGTGGCGGGGCGGGACGCGGTGTGCTTTCCCCGGCGCACGGGGGCGTATTGGGTGTGCGTATGCGGCCGCCCCAACGCCTATCGCCGCCAGCGCTGCGCCCGGTGCGGGCGGCAGCGGGACCAGGTGCTCACCCGGTGCTCCATGGCCCAGGTGATGGAGGAACAGCCCCTGCGCACGCCGTCGGGAGACGCCATCGAGCTGCCCCTAATGGCCCCGCCTCCCGCCCAGGCGCCCGGAGAGGACAGCCCCATCCAGCGGCTGCACCGCCGCTTTTTGCGCCAGCGGTCGATGCTGCTGCGGCGCACCCTCACCATGCTGGTCATCGCCCTTCTCCTGCTGCTGGCCGCCTGGCTGGCAGGCGTTGTGCGCCAGGCCGTCCAGCCGCCCCAATCCATCCCCCCGGTGAAGATAGAACAAGGACAAGGCGCGGTCTAAAGTCCCTGCCTTCTCCATGTTTGCGGGCTTTCTTTGTTCTCTCCGCCTTTTCCGGTCCCGCCCTTTTCCCATGCCATGCGCTCTCCCCTTTTCCTTCCCTGTTTTCCGAGCCGTTCTCTCCCTCTGCCTTCCCAGGACCCGTCCCCTCGAATCCGGCCGTCCCGGCGAAAATCCGCCCCGTGGGAGGCCGTCCCCGGATGAAAATGGGCCAAAAGACTAATTTCCCCCATACCCTCCCATACTAAGCCCATACCGCTTGGTTGGGAGGGATTGATTTGGCGGTGGCGCTGATGCTATTGCAGCTAACGGTAACGGTGATCGTAGGACTATACTTCTACAGGCAGCTTCGAGGACAGGAACGGAGCGAGCCTGGACGGCGGGGACACAGCCACGCCCGGGAAATGGAAAAGCTGAACGCCCTGCGCCGGATACGGCTGAGCGTACCCTTGGCGGAACGGGTACGCCCCGCCAGGCTGGAGGACGTGGTGGGCCAACAGGAGGGGATCAAGGCCCTCAAGGCCATCCTGTGCGGGCCCAATCCCCAACACGTCATCCTGTACGGCCCCCCGGGGGTGGGCAAGACGGCGGCGGCCCGTCTTGTGCTGGAAGCGGCCAAGCGCTCAGAAGGAACGCCCTTTCAGGCCAACGCGCCCTTTATCGAGATGGACGCCACCTGCGTGCGGTTTGACGAACGGGCCATCGCGGACCCGCTGATCGGCAGCGTCCACGACCCCATCTATCAGGGGGCGGGCCAGCTGGGCATCAACGGGGTGCCCCAGCCCAAGGAAGGGGCGGTGACCCGGGCCCATGGGGGCGTATTGTTCTTGGACGAAATCGGGGAGCTGCATCCCATCCAGATGAACAAGCTGCTCAAGGTGTTGGAGGACCGAAAAGTGCGCTTTGAATCGGCCTATTACGATCCCGAGGACGGGCGTACCCCCCGGTATATCCACGAAATCTTTGAAAACGGACTGCCCGCCGACTTCCGCCTGGTGGGCGCCACCACCCGCGCCCCGGAGGAACTGCCCCCGGCGCTGCGCTCCCGGTGCATGGAGGTGTTCTTCCGCCCCCTGGAGAGCCAGGAACTGGCTCAGATCGCCGGCGGAGCCGCCGGCCGGGCGGGCCTGACCCTGAACCCGGAAGACGCATTACTCATCGGGCGACATTCATCCAGCGGCAGGGACGCGGTGAACATGGTACAGATGGCCGCCGGGCTGGCCCATGGCGAGGGACGCCGCCTCATCACCCGGAAGGACCTGGAATGGGTGATCCAATGCGGCCACTACGCCCCCCGCCTGGAACCCGGCCGGGTCCGGGCGCCTCAACCGGGCCGGGTCAACGGCCTGGCGGTCCACGGCTCCCACCAGGGCGCCCTCATGGAATTGGAGGCAGTTGCCCGTCCCGCCCCAGCCGGCCAGGGGCAGGTGCAGGTCACCGGCATCGTGGAGGCCGAGGAACTGGGCCAAAAGGGGGGCCATACCCTGCGGCGCACCTCCATGGCCCTGGCTTCCGCCCGCAGCGCCATGACCCTGCTGGGCATGATGGGCCAGCAGGTGGCGGACTACGACATTCACATCAACTTTCCCGGCGGTGCGCCGGTGGACGGCCCCTCGGCGGGAGTCGCTATGGCGGTGGCGGCCTACTCCGCCCTCAACGGCCTGCCGGTGCGGGGGGATTTGGCCATGACCGGCGAAATATCGGTCCAAGGGCGGGTACTGCCGGTGGGCGGCGTACCGGAGAAAATCGCCGCAGCCATCCGGGCGGGGCTGTCCACGGTGCTGATCCCCGCGGAAAACGACTGCCAGCGCTACCGGGACATGCCCATCCAAGTCATTCCCATCGAGCGCGTCAGCCAAGCCCTAGACCTGGCCCTCGGCGCTCAACCCGGCGCCCTGGTGCCCCCCGCCCCCCACCAAGGCCTAGCCGCCAAACCCGCCCAAAGCCGCTCCCTGCACTGACGCCGGGCCCATTCCAAGCTGCCCCAGCCCCCGAATTCCAGGACATCCACCCTCAGTTTTCGCCGGCCCCAATAGGGCCGGCGAAAAACTATCCCGGCCTAACGGTCCGCGCCCCAACCGCTCTCCCTGTCCATCCCTCCAAGCTGTCCTCTCATCGTCTAACCGCTGTCCCACCGCCCCAAGCGCTTCTTCCCTAGCATCAGCCAGCCAGAAAACCGCTTGCCAAATCACTTGTAACGTGGAGGAGTAGGGCCATCTCCGCCGGTCCTACCTCCACGCCAGGGAGCCCCCCCGGTCTCCCTGCCAGGTTCTCCGTCCGGCCAAGACACTTTACCGGCCGCTGGGCCCAGTTGAAGCACTCCAGGCGGGAGGAAAAGGCATAGGCCTTGGAGCGCAACGCTATCCCCCCCTCCGAAAAAGCGTCTGACCGTACGCAGGTCCCGGGAATACAAAAGGCCCCGGCGCCGGTGGCGTCGGGGCGAACGAGGCGGGATACTCAGGAAACCGAAGGGGGCAGCATTTGGGCTTGGGCCTTGCTCTGGCCCCGGCGGCGCATGGGCTCGCCGGCGATCAGGGTAGGCATGGCGTGACGGGTGACCGCTTCCTCGGTGATGATGCACTTGGCCACCGATTCCTGGGAGGGAATGTCGTACATGGTGTCCAACATGACACCCTCGATGATGGCCCGCAAGCCTCGAGCGCCGGATTTGCGCTTTAGCGCCTGCTGGGCGATGGCCTTGAGGGCCTCGGGGGCAAACTCCAGTTCTACCCCGTCCATCTCCAGCAGCCGCTGGTACTGCTTGACCAGGGCGTTGCGGGGCTCGGTGAGGATGCGCATCAGGGCCTGCTCGTCCAGCTGGCTCAAGGTGACCATCACGGGCAAGCGCCCCACGAACTCGGGGATCAGGCCGAACTTGAGCAGGTCCTCGGGCCGCACCTGGGCCATGATCTGCTCGTCGGCCATCTGGGAACGGCTCTTCACGTCGGCGCCGAAGCCCATCACCTTTTTGCCCACCCGATTGGCCACGATCTTCTCGATGCCGTCGAAGGCGCCGCCGCAGATGAACAGGATGTTGGTGGTATCGATCTGGATGAACTCCTGATGGGGATGCTTGCGGCCGCCCTGGGGGGGCACGGAAGCCACGGTGCCCTCCAGGATCTTCAGCAGCGCCTGCTGCACGCCCTCGCCGCTCACGTCCCGGGTGATGGAGACGTTTTCCGACTTGCGGGCGATCTTGTCGATCTCGTCGATGTAGATGATGCCCCGCTGGGCCAGTTCGATGTCGTAGTCGGCGTTCTGGATCAGACGCAGCAGGATGTTCTCCACGTCCTCGCCCACGTATCCGGCCTCGGTGAGGCTGGTGGCGTCGCCGATGGCGAAGGGGACGTTGAGAATCTTGGCCAGGGTCTGGGCCAAATAGGTCTTACCGCAGCCGGTGGGCCCCAGCATCACCACGTTGGACTTTTGCAGCTCCACGTCGTTTTTCCGGGGCGGATGGGCGATGCGCTTATAATGGTTGTACACCGCCACAGCCAAGGTCTTCTTGGCAGTTTCCTGGCCGATGACGTATTGGTCCAGCACCTCCTTGATCTCCTGGGGGCGCATGAGGCGGTTGCCCGCGTGGTCCCGGCCGCTGCTCTCCAGGTCGTCGGAGACGATCTCCTCGCACAGCAGCACGCATTCGTCGCAGATATACACCCCGGGGCCCGCCACCAAGCGGCGCACCTGGTCCTGGGTCTTTCCGCAGAACGAACATTTCACCGGCTTAAAATCCTCTTTATTTGCCATGAATAGCTCCTTTATTCCTTGCGATTACCGGCGCGGCGGGATGATCTCGTCGATGATGCCGTATTCCTTGGCCTCCTGGGCGGTGAGGAAGTGGTCCCGCTCCACGTCCCGGTTCACTTCCTCCAGGGGTTTGCCCGTGTTCTTGGCCAACTCCTCGTTTAGCTTTTTCTTGATCTTGAGAATCTGCTCGGCGTGGATCTGGATATCGGTAGCCTGGCCCTGGGCGCCGCTGGACACCTGATGGATCATGATCTCCGCGTTGGGCAGCGCCTTGCGCTTGCCCTTGGCGCCGGCGGCCAGCAGGAAGGCGCCCATGGAGGCGGCCATGCCGATGCACACGGTAGAAACGTCGCACTTCAGGTATTTCATGGTGTCATAGATGGCCATGCCCGCGTACACCGAACCGCCCGGGCTGTTGATGTAAAGCATGATGTCGGCGTCCGGGTCCTCCATTTCCAGGAACAGCATCTGCGCCACGATTAAGTTGGCCGAATCGTCGTTCACTTCGCCGCCCAGGAAGATGATCCTGTCCTTCAAAAGCCGGGAAAAAATATCGTAGGAACGCTCCCCCCGGTTGGTCTGCTCGATGACGTAGGGTACCAGATTCATACGTGACGCACCTCCCTGATATCGATTATGCGCAGCCGCGCCCCATTACAATCGCCTGGGCAATCATTCCTGCTGGCCCGCGTCCTCTTTTCCTGCGGGGGCCTGGGCGGGCTGCTCTTCCCGCTGCTCCTGCTCCTCCACGTCCTGCTGAGAAACGGCGGTATCCTTGAGCAGCTGAATGGTCTTGCGCATGGAGATGGAATCGCCAAAGTAGGCCTTTTCCATGCCGCCCAGCATCTTCTTGACCTCTTCCACGCTCTTCTTCATCTTATCGGCCTGATCTTTGACCTCGGCCTCGATCTCCTCGCCGGTGGCCTGGATGTCCTCCGCCTTGCGGATGGCCTCCATCACCAGCCTCGTGCGCACCCGGCGCTCGGCCTCGCCCTTGTAATTCTTGCGCATCTGCTCGGCGGACTGGCCGGTGTACTTGAGGAAGTCCTGCATGTTCAGGCCCTGATAGCGCATCCGCTGCTCCATCTCCTGCATCATCTCGTCCAGCTGCTGCTGGATCATGCAGTCGGGGATATCCACCTGGGCGTTGTCCACCGCTTCCTCGATGAGCTCGTTTTCAAAGGCGGCGTCGGCCTTGTCCTCGGCCTGACGGGTGAGCCGCTCCCGGATGGAGTCCTTATACTGGGCCAGGGTGTCGAACTCGGATACGTCCTTGGCGAAGTCATCGTCCAAGGCGGGCACTTCCTTCTCCTGAATGGCGTTCACAGTCACCTTGAACACGGCAGGCTTGCCCGCCAGCTTTTCGGAATGATAGGGGGTGGGGAAAGTGACGTTCACCTCCACCTGGTCCCCCGCCTTAACGCCCACCAGCTGATCCTCAAAGCCGGGAATAAAGGCGCCGGAACCCAATACCAGCTTGTGGTGCTGGGCGGTGCCGCCTTCAAACTGCTCGCCCTCGCAGAAGCCGGCATAGTCGATATCCAGTTGGTCGTCCAGCTTGGCGGGGCGGTCCTCCACGTCCACGAACCGGGCTACCCGCTCCCGGGCCCGCTCCAGCTCGGCGTTCACGTCATCCTCCGTCACGTCCACGCTCTGCTTCTGAACGGGAATGCCCTTGTACTGGCCCAAAGTCACCTCGGGGCGCACGTACACCGTGGCGCTGAAAATCAGGTCCTGGCCCTGGCCGATCTGGCTCACCTCCGCCACGCTGGGGCGGTCCACCGGGTCCAGCTTATGCTCCTCTACGGCCTCCCGGTAGATGTCCGGGAAAATAGCCTCAAAGGCGTCGTCATAAAACACCTGGGGGCCGTAATGCATCTGGATGACCTGGCGCGGCGCGTGACCCCTGCGGAAGCCGGGGATGCTGATCCTGCCCTTGAGTTTGTTATAGGCAGTCTGCATGCCCTTCTCAAAGGCCTGGGCATCCACGACGAAGTCAATCTTTACCTGATTGGACGAAAGCTTTTCCACAGTGGTCTTCATATCATGTCCTCCCAATCTGTTCGCCTCGTGGGCGCATCAATAGCGTATCCAGCCCATCATAGCATATTGGGCGGGATTTTTCAATCCCACCCAGGGTAAACAATCGGCGTAAAATGGCATATTGGGTTAAAATATCCTTCGCGAACTCATTGCCCGATCTGCACCTTGCCGGCGCTGGAGGCGTAGGTGCTCTTGAACAGCACTTCCCGGTCGGTCTCCTTGCCGTCCTTGTAGTAGATGCGGTAGGTGGTCACCTTATAGCCGGTGCGCCGGTCGCTCACCCATTTCTTCTGGCCGGTGGGCAGCTTGTCGGTGTACACCACCTCCGCCTCGCCAGGGCTGTAAGTATTGGTGGTCACGCCTTTTAGCTTGATGGTGACCCCATCATCCAGCAATCTTCCGTATACCGCCACCACCACCTGCTTCTGGTCGTTCAGCTTGGCGGACAGGTAGATGGGGTAATCGGAGGTGTTTTTAAACTTGAAATCCTGGTTGGGCCAGTTCACCGTGGCGTCCAGGCCCCGGGCCACATAGCTGGATGGGATGGAATGGGGATGCCGCTTCACGATTTCCAGCCCCGCCTTGGCCACCGCGTTGAACAGGGTGGTGGACACCTGGCAGATGCCGCCCCCCACCTGCATGGTATGAGAGCCGCTGGACAGGGCCGGGGCACTCTTGTACCCCTTGGCCGTGGTGCGCTTGCCCAGGGTATCATTATAGGAGAAGGTCTCCCCCGGCTGGATGCACAGCCCGTTGAGGGCCTGGCAGGCCAGCTTCAGGTTGGTCAGCCGGTTTTGAGAGGAAGAACGGGCGTTGGTCTTGGCCTGGGCAATCTGCCCGAACAGGCTTTGCAGGTCCTCCACATCGCGGCCGGGGGACACCGTCTTCCGGCTCACCGATACGCTGCCGCTGCCCTGGGCGATGGCCTCCTCCACCGCGTCCAACAGGTCGTGGGGATCTGCTACCAGCCCGTCCTCCCCCTGGGTGAAGGTAAAGCCGCCCTCCTCGCTAAACCCGGAAATGGTGGCCTCCACCGCAGGCTGGGACACTTGGGTGGCGATCTGAGACAGCCGCTCCAGCAGCGCCTCCTCGTCGTAGCCAGTATGGGTCACGTAGTTGCGGGACCAGGCCCCGGACAGCTTCTCCACCTGGGCCTGGCGCTGGGCAAAGGTGCCGTACCGGCCCTGGGAATAGGCGCTGGTGAGCACCTGCTGATAGTCCGCCCTGTAGCCCATTTCCTCCGGGGTGAGCAGCCAGGTTTCCCCGTCGATCTCCAGCTCCAGTTGGCAATCCTGATAGCTCTGCTGGGCCTTTTCCTCCCAGGCAGCCAACGCCTGGTCTAGGGTCATGCCCGACACGTCCACCCCGTCCACGGTGATGCCGGGATAAAAGGTGCCAGTCTCCACCTGGGCCCGAGCCCCCTGAAAGTCCTGCCAGCGGGACAACGCGCCGCCGCCGAATACCGTCACCGCCGCCAAAGCGCACAGGGCCACGCACATTACCGGCACGCTCCACCAGGCCGGCTGCCGCTCCTGCGCCCGGCCTTTGCCCGCCCGGGCATAATTCACCTTGGTGCTCTTCCGCCGGGCGGCGCACCCTTGCGCCCTTTCACCGTTCCGGCCTTCCCGACGCTCCCGCCGGGATGCCCCGTCCCGGCTTTCCCGCAGCCCTTGGGCCCGGGCGGCTCTCTCCGCCACCTCTCCGGCCGCGACGTCCAGACTTCGGTCTTTTTTCTTCGGAATTCCGTCGGTTTTTGTCTGGGGCGCAATGTCAAAAAGCAGACTTTGGTCTATATTTCCCTCCGGCGGCAGCTGGCAGGCGGCGTCAACCTGCTCTGCCGGAGCGCCGGCCTCCGCCGGTTGGCCTTTGCCTTTCCCCTCTAGCTCCGGCTGAACGTCCTGTTTCAAAGGTTCAGGAAGCTGGGCTTTTCCGGAAGCCTTTCCTCCCCTTTTCTTTTTCAGGGCATCCTCCAGCGCCTGGGGCGCCTGGGCTTTATCCTTCTCATGGGGCCGGGGACGGCCGCCGCCCTGGGCCCGGGCCTGTTCCCGGGCCTGGCGGATTTCCTTGCGGCGGGGGGAAGAAGATTGCTGGGTAGATTGGTTATCCATCATGTGTCGGGTGCGCTATTCGCTGCGCTCATCGGCCTTGGCCGGATTGGTCATATAATAGGAAAGAACCAACAAGGTATCCTGTAAGTGGACGCTATTCAGGGTAACCCCATCGGGAACGGACAAGTCCACCGGAGCGAAGTTCCAAATGGCCTTGACGCCGCCCTTGACCAGCAGGTCGCACATGGGCTGGGCAGCGCCTTCGGGCACAGCCAGCACGCCCACGTCGATGGGATTTTCGGCCAGGTACTGGGGCAGTTGCTCCACGCTGAGCACGGGCAGCCCGCCCTTGGTGTAGCCCAGCGCCTGAGGCCGCACGTCGAAAAGGGCTTCCACCACGAACCCGATCTGGCGGAACGCAGCATAGCCCGACACCGCCAGGCCGATATTGCCCGCGCCCACCACGATGCAGCGATACTTGTGGGTGAGCCCCAGAATAGCGCCGATGCGCCCCCGCAACTCGGCCACGTTATAGCCGTAGCCCTGCTGGCCGAAGCCGCCGAAGCAGTTGATATCCTGGCGGATCTGGGAGGCGGTCAGGCCCATGCGCTCCCCCAATTGCTGAGAGGAAATGCGTACCAGCCCGGCCTTTTCCAGGTTAATCAGGTAGCGGTAATAAGCAGGCAGGCGGCTAACCACCGCACGGGGGACCTTATTGCGTTTAAACGTCATAGCGATCCATCCTTCACACAGAAATTTCGCCCATCTGGGCCAGGCGCTCGCCGGTAAGGCAGGGGTCTACTTCCTGGCGAATGAACTGTTCCACCTGCTGTGCGCTGCGGCCGGTGTACAGTTTGGGATCTAACAGGCTGTCCAACCGAGCCTTGTCCAGGGGAAATCCGGGTTCTTGCGCCAGGCGGTCCAGCAAGTCGTTATCCAATCCTTCACCCCGCATCCGCAGGGTGGCCTCGTGGGATTTGACCCGAATGATCTCGTGGAGCTTCTGCCGGTCGCCGCCCCCTTTGACCCCCTCCATGAGGATGTTCTCCGTGGCCATAAAGGGCAGGTTCTCCATCACGTGCTTCTGGATCATCTTGGGATAGACCACGATGCCCGCCGTCACGTTGGCGTACAGCTCCAGCACCGCGTCCAGGGCCAGGAAAGCCTCGGGCAGGGAAAGGCGGCGGTTGGCGGAATCGTCCAGGGTGCGCTCAAACCACTGGGTGCAGGCGGTCATCACCCCGTCGCTCTCCAAGGCCATCACGTGGCGGGCCAGGGAGCAGATGCGCTCCGAGCGCATGGGGTTGCGCTTGTAGGCCATGGCGGAAGAGCCGATCTGGTCCTTGCCGAAGGGCTCCTCCAGCTCGTGAAAGGACTGGAGCAGGCGCATGTCCTGGCCAAACTTGTAGGCGCTCTGGGCCACGCCGCTGAGCGCCGCCAGGATGCGGCTGTCCAGCTTGCGGGGATAGGTCTGCCCGCTCACCGGATACACCTTGTCCATGCCCATCTTCTGGGCAATGAGGGCCTCGCACCGGTCGCACAGCGCCCCGTCCCCCCCGAACAGGTCCAAAAAGCTGGCCTGGGTGCCGGTGGTGCCCTTGCTGCCCAGCAGCCGGATGGTGGACATGACGTGGTCGATGTCCGCCAGGTCCATCACCAGGTCCTGCATCCACAGGGTTGCCCGCTTGCCCACGGTGACCAGCTGGGCCGGCTGCAGGTGGGTGAGCCCCAGGGTGGGCAGGTCCTTGTACTGCAGGGCGAAGTCCTTCAGCCGCCTGAGCACCTCCACCACCTTGGCCCGAATCAGGGTGAGGGCCTGGCGCAGGATGATGGCGTCGGCGTTATCGGTGACGTAGCAGCTGGTGGCGCCCAGGTGAATGATGCCCGCCGCCTGGGGGCATTGCTCCCCGTAGGCCAGCACGTGGGCCATCACGTCGTGACGGGTGCGGGCCTCCAGCTGGCTCACCCGCTGGTAATCGATGTCGTCCAGATGGGCCTTGAGCTGGTCCACCTGCTCTTGGGTGATATGGAGGCCCAGCTCCATCTCCGCCTCGGCCAGGGCCACCCACAGCCGCCGCCACAGCCCATAGCGGTGGTCCGGGGAGAACAGCTCTTGCATCTCCTTGCTGGCGTAACGGCTGTTCAACGGCGTCTCGTATACGCTCTTACGCTCCACTTCGGTGCTCCTCCTTAGCGAATGATCAGCTGCTCCCGGTCCGCCCCCACCGACACGTACTTGATGGGGCAGCCCAGCTTTTCCTGGCAGTATAGCACGTAGTCCTGGGCCGCCTTGGGCAAATCCTGGAACCGGCGCACCCCGGATATGTCCTCCTCCCAGCCAGGCAGTACTTCGTATACCGGTTGGCAGCCGTATAGCTCAGGGGTGAAGGGGAAAGTGTCGGTCACCTTGCCCTGGGCAGTGCGGTAATGGGCGCATACCGGGATTTCCTTCAGCCCGGTGAGCACGTCCAGCTTGGTCAGGGCCAGGGCGGTAGCGCCCTGCAGCTGCACCCCGTAACGGGTGGCCACCAGGTCCAGCCAGCCCACCCGGCGGGGCCTGCCCGTGGCCGCGCCGTACTCGCCGCCGGCCTCCCGCAGCCAGTCCCCCTTTGCGTCCATCAGCTCGCCCACGAAGGGGCCCTCCCCCACGCAGGTGGAGTAGGCCTTGGCCACCCCCACCACCTCACGCACCTTAATGGAGGGCAGGCCGCAGCCCAGGGGCGCGTAGGCCGCCAGGGGCGAGGAGGAGGAACTGTAGGGATAGATGCCGTACTCGATGTCCCGCAGGGCGCCCAGCTGGGCTTCAAACAGAATGCTCTTGCCCTGGGACAGGGCCTCCTTGAGCAGCTGCCCCGCGTCGCAGATGTAGGGCTTCAAGGGCATGGCGTATTGCTCCAGCCATTGCATCACCTGGTCGAACTGGATGGGCGGCTGGCCGTAGGCCTTGGAAAATACCGCGTTCTTCCAGTCCACCAGCAGCCGCAGGTGCTTTTCCAGCGCTTGGGGGTGCAGCAGGTCGCCCATCTGGATGGCCTTCTTCATATATTTGTCGCCGTAGGCCGGGGAGATGCCCCGCCGGGTGGAACCGAACTTCTGGCTGCCCAGCCTGGCCTCCTCCATCTGATCCTGGAGGGGATAAAAGGGAAACACGATGATGGCCCTATCGGCGATCTTCAGGTTGTCCGGGCCGATTTGAACCCCCTGCTCCCGCACCCGGGCTATTTCCCCCGTCAGGTGCTGAGGGTCCACCACGGTGCCCACGCCCAGCAGGTTCATCGTCTCCGGCCGGAAGATGCCCGAGGGCAATAGGTTCAGCGCAAACTTGCCGTACTGGTTGATCACCGTATGGCCCGCGTTATTACCGCCCTGATAGCGCACCACCACGTCGTACTGCGCCGCCAGATAGTCTACCATCCGGCCCTTCCCCTCGTCGCCCCAGTTGATCCCCACGATCGCGCAGGTGTTCATCCTCTCAGCCTCCAAACCTTCTTCATTCACAAGAAAACAAGTGGACAATGCGCTTCCCTTTGCCCACCAATACATTTATATTTCATTATAACACCCTCTAGTCCCATACACAAGCAAAAAATAGGAAAGAATCGCCGCCAACCTGGGCGAACCCTGGGCGGCGCCTTTTCCCAGCCCCTGCCACCCAACGGGCAAGGGGCGCGCCTGTGCGGAAACCCCCGGCGGAAGCATCCCCCATCCCCATTGCCGCTCCTCCCCGCCCATTCCCCCGCGCCAGGCAGAGCCGGGCCTCGGGCGGCGGTCCGGGCTCATGCTTCTTATTGGATAGCGCAAACCTCCTCCACCTAATATTTGGAATCCTTGCACACTGGGGCTAAACAATTCTTGACAACTCCATTGACCATGCGCCCCCTTCGCCCTATCCTTTGAACGGCACTCCTTGGGCAAGGCATTAAAAAACAGCCGGTGTTCTCGACGCCGTAATCCGTTTCCCTGAAAGAAAAATGAGCCATGATTTCCGCTATAGGCACGCGCATAAACTCCACAGCCCGGATGAACAGCCGCTTCGCTGGCTCCATGGCAAAACATCCAGGACGCTTCCCTATCATTTTCGCTTTTCCATTGATTTATGAAGTCCATTTCTGACAATGCCAAAGACCTTGTCCGGGTCCTGGCACCGCCTTCGGCGGTGTCAAGACCCGGCGGGCGGGGCCGGAGCGGCTTTCTCCAGTGCCAGTAGCGCCTTCTTGCGCTCCAGGCCCCCCGCGTAGCCGGTGAGCGCTCCCCCGGCGCCCACCACCCGGTGGCAGGGAATCATCAGGGATATGGGGTTATGCCCCACCGCGCCCCCTACCGCCCTGGGCG
Organism: Candidatus Excrementavichristensenella intestinipullorum; assembly: GCA_018711685.1. Taxonomy (GTDB): domain Bacteria; phylum Bacillota; class Clostridia; order Christensenellales; family Aristaeellaceae; genus Excrementavichristensenella; species Excrementavichristensenella intestinipullorum. The sequence continues at coordinate 23,239 of DVHZ01000177.1, forward strand.
CAGCCTTCTTTCCGGTCCGCTGGGCCAGGGCTTGGGCCAGCTGGCCGTAGGTCCGGGTCTGTCCATAGGGAATCTCCATCAGCGCAGCCCATACCGCCTGGCGAAAAGGGCTCCCATCAGGGGCCAGGGGCGGCGTAGGCCCCGGGTCCCCTCCCGCAAAGTACCGCGCCAACCAATGCGCTGCTTGGGCCAGAACCGGCGCACCCACCGGCCTTTCCTCCCATCCGGCATACCGCTCATCCGCCGGGATGCAGTCTTGCTCTCCTCGCCGGATATCCTGCCTCCCATCCTCCATCTCCCAGACGGTCATGGTCTCTATGACGCCATGCTCCTGCTGGACGGTAAAGCGCTGCGCCCCGGGTCCCTCTATCCCGGCGGCGAAATACTTCTGCCCCCAGAACCAAAGTCCCGTAATCGCCTCGCCGTCGCAGGCCACTAAAATGGTCCCCAAGGGCGACCGGTACCGCCCCAATAGCCGCGCCATCGCTCTCCCTCCTCTGTGCGCACCCCGTTCCCGGTCAGTATAACACTTTAATCAGGCCGTGTACATATCTTACGCAAACTTTTTCCATTTTTCCTATTGCAATTCTCCTGGGTCTGTGCTATAATCGCTCCTGTTGACGGCTTGACCGGCCATTGACGCACAATTGCATAACCGCATGGAGGAGTCGCCTAGCTTGGTCGAGGGCGCGCGACTGGAAATCGCGTAGACGTCAAAAGCGTCTCGAGGGTTCGAATCCCTCCTCCTCCGCCATAGCCCTGCAGCTTCGTTGTCAGGGCTTTTTCTTTGTAGGCACGCGTCTCTTGGCGCGTTGCCGTGTTTTTGTGTGGATGCAGGGTTTCAGGAGCCCGGCGTTATGGAAGGGAGCTTGTTATGAAGAACAAAATGCCGCGCAAAGCGCTTCGGGCGCTGCTGGCCGTGCTGGTGGCAGGATGCCTGTGCGGAATCGGGTGCGCTTCGGCCAGCCAGACGGATTGGCGGGCGCTGTCCATCGGCGTTCCCCTGGGCTGGAGCGCCGACCATTTCCTCACCGCCCAGGGCCTGCAGGTCTACCGCTACGACATCCCCTCCCAGGGGGTAATCGCCATGCAGTTCGGCTACATCGACGCCCTGGCGGTGGATGATCTGTATGCCCCCTCGGTGATCCAGGAATTTCCCCAGTTCACCGTCATGGAGGAGCCCATCGGTTCCGACTCCCTGGTGGTTCAGGTGACGCCCACCCGGCAGGACCTGCTGGAGCAGATCAACGCTTTTATCCCCGAATTCTGGGCCAGCGAGGAAGGGCAGGAGTTGAGCGCCCGGGCCCATGCCCAGGCCTTCACCCCCAACACCGATATTCCCCAGCACGAGGATGGGCCGGTGATCCGGGTGACCCTGGATACCGGGCTGGGCCATACCCCCTTCGTGTACTACGATTTCGTCACCGATTCCCCCCAGGGGCTGGACGTGGAGTTCATCAAGCACTTTGCCTGGACCTACGGCTACCGCATCCAGTGGGCGGATAGCGGCTGGACGGCCTGCGCCATGTCCGTATCCAAGGGGCGGGCGGACATATACATCTGCGCCATCTCCCAGTACTACGTGAAGGAGATGAGCAACACCGGCGCCTGCCTGTGCAGCGATCCCTATTATGACCTGGATCTGGTGCTGCTGATTCCCAAAGAGGAGGGTGAAGGGACATGAAGATGATGGCCAAGCTAAAAGATACCTTCTACTGGAACCTGGTCTATGAGGACCGCTACCAGCTGATCCTGGAGGGGCTGAAGATCACCCTGCTGCTCAGCCTTTCCGCCTTCGTGCTGGGCAGCCTGCTGGGCGTATTGTTCTGCATGGCCAAGCGCAGCCGCCACGGCTGGCTCCGCGTGCCGGTGCGGCTGTTCACCTCCCTGATGACCAAGCTCCCGCCCCTGCTGATGCTGATGATCTTCGCCTATATGATCCTGGTGCAGACCGGGCTGACGCCGGTGGCCATCGCCATCGTCGCCTTTACCTTGAAGTGCGCCTCTCATTTGTCGGATATGTTCGTGGCGGCGGTGGCCTCCGTGTCCCCGGGAGAGGTGGAAGCGGCCCGCACCCTGGGCTATTCCAAGTGGCAGGCCTTCCGCCAGGTGGTGCTGCCCCAGGCCTTCCGCCAGGTGCTGCCCCTGTACCGCACCCAGTTCGTGCTCACCATGCAGGATACCTCGGTGGTCAGCCTGCTGGCCATCCAGGACATGACCCGTTCGGTGAACATCATCACCTCCCGCACCTTGGACCCCATCCTGGCCCTGGTGCTGGTGGCCATCGTTTACCTGCTGCTGGGCTCGGTGATCACCAAGGTAGCTTTCCCCTCGGACAAGATCAAGCATTTTACCCGTGAGGAGGGAGAAAAATGTCGCTAATCCACATCGAAGACCTGGGCAAGAGCTTTGGCGGCAACGTGATCTTCCAGCATGTGAACGTGGATATCGACAAGGGAGATTGCATTTGCATCATCGGCCCCTCAGGCTGCGGCAAGAGCACCTTCCTGCGCTGCATGAACCTGTTGGAACAGCCCACTCAAGGTAAAGTCTTCATCGACGGTGAAGAGCTCACCGCCCGGGGAGCGCCCCTGGACAAGATCCGCCGCAAGATGGGCATGGTCTACCAGACTTTCAACCTGTTCTCCCATAAGACGGTGCTGGAGAACGTGATGATGGCTCCCATGCAGCTGGGCGGCCTGTCCCGCAAGGAAGCCTACCAGCTGGCCATGGATTGCCTCGCCCAGGTGGGTATGGCCGAACGGGCCGACGCCATGCCCAGCCAGCTCTCCGGCGGACAAAAGCAGCGCGCCGCCATCGCCCGCTGCGTCGCCATGAAGCCCCAGATCATCCTGTTCGACGAACCCACCTCCGCCCTGGACCCCACCATGGTGGACGAGGTGCTGGCGGTCATCCGCCGCCTGGTGAACCGCGGCATGACCTGCGTCATCGTCACCCATGAGATGAACTTCGCCAAGGCCATCAGCTCCCGCATCATCTACATGGACGAAAAGGGCATCTACGAGATGGGCCCGCCCTCCCAGATTTTCGGCGCACCTCAGCGGCAGAAGACCCGCGCCTTCATCCAGCGCCTGAAGGTATTCCGCCACGTCATCACCCAGCCCGATTTCGACATCTATGCCCTCAATTCCGGCGTGGTGGATTTTTGCCGCAAACAGTTCGCCAGCGAAAAGCAGATTTACCGCATCCAGTTGGCCCTGGAGGAATTGCTCACCCACCTGGTGTTGCCCCAGGTCAACGAAAAGCAGATGGAGGTGGAGGTGCTGGTGGAATACGACGCCAAGAACGGCGACCTATTCCTGTGCGTTTCCGGCTACGAGGCCCTGGTCTTCACCGAGGACAAGGAATACCATCTGCCCATGCTCATGCTAAAAGCCCTGTGCTCTCACTGCGAACAGCAGCCCCACAGCGTGCGCCTCACCCTGAGCAAGGCAGGCCGCCTAAGCCCCCGCCCCCAGCAGCAGTAACCCTCCGCGCCCCCGGCTCTGGCCTGGGGCGCGGCTCTTTTTTCTCCCTCAATGTATCCCCAGCTTTTTCTACTCCCCCGCAATCATCTTGCGCCCCCGCGCCGCCTCCGCCTGAGCCGCCGGAACGGGCGAAGGGACCTGGGCGTATGTCCTGGGGATGGCGAAGGTATCCAGCAGGGTGTACAGGGCAAAGGAAGCCGACAGCACGCCATATGCCACAGCCCCGACGTATCGCTTTTGTCTCATGGTCAGCTCCTCTCATTTCATTTTCCCGCCCCGGAATCCCCGGCGGCGTTCCATCTCTTTCCAGCATCATAGCGCCCCAACGCTTCCCGTCAAGACCGGCCCTTTTCCCTTCTGCCGGGGCATTGCCGTGCAGCGCCATGAAGGCTCTACAATTCCACAGCCTATGGCGCAAACATTCCTTGTGTATTTTTCTCGCGTTCTGGTTTTGCGCGTTTGGCATACCCTCTCATTTTTCGCGCAGCCTGTAAAACAGGTCTTTTGCGCCAGGCAGAACGCGAAAGCCCGTTCTGACGATTAAGCCAGAACGGGCTTTCCTTACAAACGCCTGGAAGGTGTCGCGCAGCTTTTCACCCCACAATTGGCGCACCCAGCACGTTCACCGCGTTTGCCGGCTATTATGCCTTGCCCAGCAGATACAGCGCCAAGTGGCGGCCAAAGGCCAAAGCGCTGATGCCGCTGGAACCGCAGCAGACTTCGCCTGCGGCGTACAGTCCCTCTATCGGGGTGCCGTCTTCGCGGAGCACTTCGTCGTTTTCGCCGGTCACCAAGCCGCCGATGGTGATATGGGCGGTAGGCGCGGAAGCGCTCGCATAGAAGGGCGGAGTTACGATCAGATCCTCTTCGCTGTAAATCACGCGGCCAAACTCATCCTCCAGCGTCTTGCAGGATTCATTGTGTTTGGCCACCGTTTCCGCCAGCGCCTGGGGATCCGCGCCAAACTGCTGAGCCAGTTCCTCGATGGTATCGGCCCTAAAGATGACGCCGCTGGCAATCTTCTCTTCCATATTCCGATGCCGCTCTCCATGGACCTTGGGAAAAGCGCATAAAGCGCACCGGATGTGGGAATAATCACCAGGAGGTGACGCCGATGATGTCCAGACTGGACCACGAAAACAAAATCCTGTTCGTCTACGGGACCCGGGAGGATACCCAGGCCCATCCGGTCGCGCCCCCTGAGGGGTACAGAACGGTGGTCTTCGAGTACGGCGGCGCGCCGCTGCAGGACTGCCTGCGGCCCCTGCTGCGCAACCATCTGTAGGGCGGCTCCCGCCGCCCCCGGCGCCCGGCCAGCTGAACCGGGCGCTTGTGATATCCTTCGCGCCGTGCTATAATGCCTCAAAGGAGTGTGAGCCATGGCCTCCCCCAAGATTTGCTTCTTCGACGACGAAGCCGCCAGGCGCAACCGCAGGCAGGAGATGCTGCCCGCCGGGTATGCCCGCCTGTCCTTCGACGAGGACGGACAGAACTTTTGCAGCATCCAAAATCAAGTGGATATCATCAACAAATACTGCCAGGACAGGCTGAATACCCGGCCGGTGGATATCTACGTGGACGACGGGGTCTCCGGCTATTCCTTTGAGCGAGACAGCTTTTCCCGGCTGGCCAGCGCCATCGAGCTGGGCCGCTGCAACCTGATCGTGGCCAAGGACCTCTCCCGCATCGGCCGGCACAACGCCCTGACCCAGCTGTTCGTGGAGGAATGCGAGCGCTGCGGTATCCGTGTGGTAGCTATCGAGGATTACGATTCCATCAATCCTTCGGACGAATTGACCCTGGGTATACGCACCTGGAGCAACGAGCGGGCGGTAAAGGACGCCAGCCGCAAGGTACAGGCGGTGGTGGACCACAAGCAAAAGTCGGGCACCTGGTTTTGCGCGGCGCCCTACGGCTATACCGTGCTCAGCTATGAGGAGGGCGCCGTGGCGGTGGACCCGCAGGCAGCCGCCGTGGTTCGCCAAATTTACCAGATGTACGATTCGGGCATGGGCTATAAGGCCATCTGCGTCCGGCTTACCGCTCAGCATGTGCCCACTCCCAGCCAGCATTACCAGGCCAAGGCCCTGGAGGCGGGAAAAAAATACAACAAAAAGGTGGGGGACGCTTGGCGGGTCAGCACCGTAGTTTCCATGCTGGCCGATGATTTTTACACTGGAACCTTGCGCACCAACAAGTACGACCGCATGGGGATCAACGGCAAGGACGTGCGCACCCCCAAGGAGCAGCAGCACGTCTTTCCCAACCATCACCCGCCCATCATCGGCCAGGAGCTGTTCGACCGGGTGCAGGCGCGGCGGGAGGACAAAAAGCGCACCAACGACCGGGGCGTGCGCAAATTCCCCAACATCTACAGCGGCCACATCCGCTGCGGCGACTGTGGCTTTCCCATGTACGCCATGCAGCGGCCCAACCTGGCCCCCCAGTACGTTTGCGGCAAATGGTTCAGCTACGGTAAGGCCTTTTGCACCACCCATACCGTGAAAACCGCCGTGCTAGACAAGATCGTGCTAGACTATTTATCCCTCATCCGGGAACGGGGCGGCGCGCTGCTGGAGGCGCTTAACGCCGACGTGCGCAGGCTGGCCGCCGGGGCGGCGGCCAGCGAAGGGCCCCGTCCCCAGGAATTGGCCAAGGAACTGGAGCAAATCCGCGCTGAAATCCAGGCTATCGAATCCCAGCGGGTGAAGCAGATCCTGCGCAGCCCGGAGCGGGAGGAGCTCATCAATTCCACCTACGATCAGCTCTTGCAGGACGCCTTGTGCAGGAAAGAGGCGGCGGAATCGCGCCTCCAGTCCGCCGCCGATGCGCAGCATGCCGTCAAGAGCACCGCCAAGCGCCTGCACACCGCCATGGACGTCATCTCCCACATCATCGACACCGGCTCCCTGACCCGCGGCGACATCGCCGCCCTGTTGGACACCATCACCGTCTACCAGGACGGGCGCATCGCCATCAAGCTCAACGCCGATTTGAGCGCCTTGGAGCTCGGCGGCGGCCCGGTTTCCGACAAGCCTCGAAACAACAAAGAGCGCCGGTATCGCGTCGTCGCCGATACCAGCGCCCCTCCAGGCGGTCCGCTGTCAATGATATCTCCAACGGGTCTCCCTCCCGAATACGCAGCGTTCGCCTGATCTCCTTGGGAATGACCACCCGGCCCAGCTCGTCTATCCTGCGCACAATGCCTGTCGCTCTCATTTGATCAAACACCTTCCAATACAAGGATTGCGCCTCAGCGCCAGGCTTAGTATTGGATGGGCTGGCAAAATTATGCGCCCCGGCCCCATCCCTTTGCCCGCGGCAAGGCCGTCCCGTGGAATTTTTCGCCGGATTCTCCCGTTGAAAAAATGGAATCTTTCGCCGCCTCCCCTCGTCTAACCGGCATCCCTCCTCCGCCGGTCCGCAGCGCCTCCAATCCCAAAGACAATCCCTTCCGCTGATTCCGAACCCTTCCAAATTATGAAAAGGCCGCCCAGACCTCCAGAATTTTCCATTAAGCGGCATCCTGAGCGGCAGCTGGACGGCCGGCTGCAAGCCCGGAAATTACAGCGGCGCATTCCCTTCACGTGTGCAAAGGACCGCGCCTGTTTCCTGCGCAATGGAACCGCCTCTCATATTCTGCCGCTTCTTCCGCCTTTTTCCATTGCCGTTGCCCCTTCGCCCCATTCGCGCCCTCAGATACGGTGTCCTCCTAATTGGGGGCTCCGGGGGGCCGTTCCCGCAGCCATCAGGCTTTCCCGGCGGGTGGATCGTCCCGACGCGCCTGAAGCCGCCCCTGAGCCAGAGACACGGCCAGGCCGTCCAGGGTCAATGTCTGTCCGTCCAGCAATTTTTTCATGTGGTTCACCGTAAGGGATGGGCCGCCTTGACGGGTTAGCGCATCCCGCCAAATGGTGAAGCGGCAGCCCTCCCGCCAGCGGGAGCAGCCGAAAGCCTTCTGGTTGGCGGTCACTTCTCCCTGCCCGCACAGGGGGCAGGGCCGGCCCAGGGCGCTCACCTTGGGCGCGCCTCCTTTTTTGGGCCTGGGTTCCTCTGCGGCAAAGCGCACCTGGGCGTCCGCCGCCTTGGCCGCTTCCACCAGAAAGGCGCTGAACCGGCGGATGCTGCCCATGAACTGTCCGCTGCGCTCCCGCAGCTTTTCCGGGTCCTCCTCCCTGGCCATACGGCTCAGGGAGCGCTCCCATTTCCCCGTGGTCTCCGGGGAGGCCAGCTCCTGGGGGGCCACCTGCATCAGCTTGATCCCCTTGTCGGTGGCAGTCAGGGTCTTGCCCTTGCGGACCACGTAGCCCACCTGAATCAGCCGCTCCAGGATGGCCGCCCGGGTGGCCGGAGTGCCCAGTCCGCTCTCCTTCATGCTCTCCCGCAGCGCCTCGTCCTCGATCATCCGCCCCGCGTGCTCCATCAATCCCAGCAGGCTGGCGTCGGTATGGGGGGCGGGGGGCTTGGTCTTGCACCGCTTTTTGCCCACCTTTTCCACCTTGCGGGTATCCCCCTCCTGGAGGGCGGGCAGCTTAGCCTGGGCCTCCTCTTTTTCCCCTTTGGCCCCCTTGCCCTGCGCCTTCTCCTCCCGGTACAGGGCACGCCAGCCCTCCGCCAGGGGCGTCTGGCCCTGGGTGCGGAAGCTGTGGGGGCCCACCTGGGTGATCACCTGGGTGGACAGGTATTCGTAATCCGGGTACAGGGCGGCCAGCAGCCGCCGGCATATCATGTCCATCACCCGGGCCTCCCCCTGGCTGAGCCTGCCCATGGCGGCGAACTGGCCGGTGGGCACGATGGCGTGATGGTCGCTCACCTTGCCGTCGTTGTACACGCGGCCCGGCATGGGGGGCTTGGGCAGCAGGGGATTGGCCCAGGCCGCGTAGGGCGCGGGCATATGCTCCAAGGTCTGGCGCACCTTGGGGGCCATGTCCCCGGGCAGGTAGCGGCTGTCGGTGCGGGGATAGGTGATCAGCTTATGCCGCTCGTAGAGGGCCTGGGCGATGTCCAGGGTCTGGGCCGCGGACAGCCCCATCAGCCGGTTGGCCTCCCGCTGCAGGGCGGTCAGGTCGAACAGCTGCGGCGGCGGGGTGCGCTTTTGCTCCTGGCGCAGCTGGGCCACCCGCCCCGTCTGGCCCCGGACCTGGGCGCACACCGTTTTGGCGAGCTCCTCGTCCATACAGCGGGGCTCCTTTTTCTCCGGGTCCAGCCACAGCCCCTGGTAATCCCCGAAATCGGCCCGGATTTCGTAGTACTCCTGGGGCACGAATTCCCGAATCTCCTTGTCCCGCTGGGCGATCAGGTTGAGGGTGGGGGTCTGCACCCGGCCCAGGGACAGCAGCGCCCCGTACTTCAGGCTGAAGGCCCGGGTGGCGTTCATGCCCACCAGCCAATCGGCCTCGGCCCGGCAACGGGCGGAGACGTACAGGGCGTCGTAGGCCCCGTCGGGCTTCAGGCGGGCGAACCCCTCCCGGATGGCCGCGTCGGTCATGGAGGAAATCCACAGCCGGTCCACCGGCTTTTTGCACCCGGCTTGGTGGTAGATAAAGCGAAAGATCAGCTCCCCCTCCCGCCCGCTGTCGGTGGCGCAGATGATCTTCTCCACCCCTTGATCCAGCATCAGCGCCTTGACCACGGCGTACTGGGCCTGGGTCTTGGGCAGCACCCGGGTGGGCAGGCGCTGGGGTAGCATGGGCAATTGCTCCATGCGCCAGCGCTTGTAGGCGGGGTCCAGCTGGTCCGGCTCGCACAGGCTCACCAGGTGGCCCAGCGCCCAGGTGACGATATAGTTTTTCCCGCGAATGCAGCCCTCTCCCTTGCCTTCGCAGCCCAGCACCCGGGCGATGTCCCGGCCCACCGAGGGCTTTTCCGCCACTACCAGAATCATGACTGTGCCCCGCTCACCACCGCGCTGTGGGCCCTGCCCAGCACGTAATATTCCACCCACATGTGGCGCTGGGCCTGGACCTGATCCCGGCGGGTGAGCAGCGTGGCGGTGACCTGGCCCTGGCCGAAGCTGCTCACGTCCTGGGGCGTGCCTTGGATGATGACCACATCCCCCTCTGCCGGCGTCAGGCTGAGCACCGCCCATTCGGCGGGAAACAGGTTCAGCCCCTCCAGCTGCACCGTATAGGTGACGAAGGCGTAATCCTGGGCGTCGCCGGACAGCTCCGCGAACTGCACGTCGGCCAAGTCTCCTCGCTCCAGGGCCTGGGCCATGGCGTCGAAGGTGCTCTGCCGGGTATCCGCCAAGTCCACCACCGTAGAGACCAGGGTAGCCGAAAGCTGGGCGCTGACAAAGGCGTAAAAAAACACCGCCACCGCCACAACTGCCGCCGCCACCACGATTTTGCCCCCTTTGCCCATAAGAAAAGCCCCCTTTACCGGGCGGCGCGCCGCCTCTGCCATATGACAACATGATACCACCTGTTCCCCTGCCTTGTCCAGCAAGGAATGGGAAAAAACGCGCCAGTCCTCGGCGGCGGGTTCTGGCGGGCCCGGGGATGGGGCGAACCCGGCGACGGACGGCAAAGGGCCCGGCGATACAGCCGGGCCCTTGGATGGAAAGGTTTCGCGTCAGGCGGATGCGCTCTTGCCGGTAATCAGCCGGCCGATCATCACGAAGGACTCGGTGAGCACGGTGACGACCCGCTTGCCCAGGGACATGCCCGCGTAGTAATTGGCGCAGGGCTCCATGCGCCCGCCAAAGCGCTTGTTCTCCAGCTCCTGCCAGGCGGCGGTGAGCACCACCAGGGCGATGCCGATGATATCGGTCAACAGGCCCGGGTCCACCAGCAGCAGCCCGCCTGCCAGGAACAGCAGCCGCTGCAGCAGGTGGGCGTGGCGGGAGTAGTACCCCTCCAGGGCCGCGCCGATGCCAAACATGCCGATGATGGCGGTGACGGCGATGCGCAGGATGTTGTACCAGTGGGCGTCGATCATCAGCATTTCCGGGTTATAGACGAACATATAGGGGATAAGGAAGGCGGCTATGGCCAGCTTCACCGCGTTAAACCCGGTTCGCATGGGACTGGATTTGGCAATGGCCGATCCCGCCATGGCCGCCAGGGCCACCGGCGGGGTAATATCCGCCACGATACCGAAGTAGAAGGTGAACATGTGGGCGGTGAGCACCATATAGGTATCGGTATTGCTCCAGCCCATCACCGCGATGACAGCCGGGGCCATGATGGTGGAGGTGATCAGGTAGTTGGCGGTGGTAGGCACCCCCATGCCCAAGATGATGGAGGCGATCATGGTGAGCAGCAAGGTGAGCAGCTGCCGCCCCCCGGCAATTTCCACCAGGCCGTTGCCCATCTTAAGGCCCAGGCCGGTGAGGGTAATCATGCCCACCACGATGCCCGCCATGCCGCAGGCGATGGCCACGCCGATGACGCTCTTCGCGCCGGTCACCAGGGATTTCAGAATGTCTCCGACGGTCTTCAGCAGCGCCTCCTTTAGGGTTTTGCCCTCGTCGGCGTAGTTCTCGGTGACATTCTTTTCATTGATGCCGGCATACTTGCGCAGCACCATGAAGGCGTGAATGCGCCGGATCATGCCGCAGAAGGCGGCGGCGGCGATGCCCACCAGGGCGGCGAAGATGGGGGTGAAGTTGGCGGCCAGGAAGCCGATGATTACGATGAGGGGAATGATCAGGTAGCCCCGCTCCAGGAAGATCTTTTTCAGCACGGGCATTTGCTCTTTGGGCAATCCCTTCAGGCCGTACTTGCGCGCCTCCAGCTCCACGATGATCCAAATGCCGGCAAAGTACAGGATGGCGGGAATGATGGCTGCCTTGGCGATTTCGCTGTAGCTGATGCCCACCGACTCGGCCATCAAAAAGGCCGCCGCGCCCATCACCGGGGGCATGATCTGCCCGCCGGTGGAGGCCGCCGCTTCCACCGCCCCGGCGAACTCCGGCCGGTAGCCCAGGTTCTTCATCATGGGAATGGTGAAGGAGCCGCTGCCCACCGTGTTGGCCACGGAGGAGCCGGATACCGTCCCCTCCAGGGCGCTGGCCAGCACCGCGACCTTGGCCGGGCCGCCCCGCCGGTGTCCAGCTACCGCATTGGCCAAATCGATAAAAAACTGGCCTACATGGGTGGTTTCAAGGAAAGCGCCAAACAAGACGAATAGGAAGATAAAGGTGGCCGACGCCCCTAGCGGCGTACCCATGATGCCCTCCGTGGTGAACACCAAGTGGGACACAACCCGGGTCAGGTTAAAGCCCCGGTGGGCCAGGAAGCCGGGCAAGTACCGCCCGAAAAAGGCGTACAGCACGAACACGGTAGCGATGATCAGGATGGGCAGCCCCACCACCCGGCGGCAGGTTTCCGCCAGCAGCAGCGTGAGCACGATGCCCACGGCGATGTCCATGGTGTTATACTTGCCGCTGCGCATGGCCAATTCCACGTGCTGCAGGGCAATGTACAGGCAGCAGGCCATGGCCAGCGCGGCCAAAGCCACGTCATACCAGGGCAGGGTATTGACCCGCTTCATCTTCTTGGTGGCGGGATAGAGCAAAAAGGCCAGCACCATGACGAACCCAAGGTGCAGGGGCCTTAACTGAGTGGCCGGGATTCTGGCGGTAAAGGCCGCATAGAGCTGCACGATGGAAAAGACGAGGCAGATCAGCCCCAGGACCAGGCCGGCCACCGTCCACCGGTTCAGGGTCAGCTCCCAGCGCAGCAGCTTGACCTTGCGTCCCTTGCCCGTCCCGATGAAGGAGCGGGTGGCCGATTCCCGGTCGTATTTGGCCATAATGGCCTCTAATTCCTCTTGATCTACGGTTTGATTTGGTTTCACGTCTGGCTTTTCGGTGGACAACTTGCGCTCTTCTCCGTTCAAGTCGGCACCTCCTTAAGAATTGATGTATGGCCGGAAGCAGCGCCCATTGCGGCGGGCCCCCACGGGCCATGGAGCCGGAAGGCGCGGCCTAAATCAGGCCCATCCTCCAGGCCAATTCCCGGCCCAGGGACCAGGGCTCAAAGGACAGCCCCAGCATGTCGCCGGGCTGAGCCAATTGGTCGTAATGGACCACCTGGCCCTTCTCGCCCACCCGCAGCCTGTGGTCGGCGATGCGGCCCACATACGTCCACTGCACGTCCATCACCCTGTCCAGCCCCGCCAGTTCGTAATAGCCGTCGTAGGCGGTAAAGGTCTGCCCCGGTTCCGGTTCGGGAATGCCCGCCCCGTACTGGCGTATGCGGGTACGGCGTAGGCATACCTTCCCCTCTTGGGTGGGCTGGTACCCGTCCTCCACCAATCCCTTATTGAAGGAGTGGGTGTACATCAGCCATACGGTTTCGCCCTGGGGGAGGTATGCCTGGTATGCCAGGTCCCCTTCCCGGGTGCGCAGGACGACGCACTGCCCCAAGGGACAGCACGCCGCGGCCAATAGGACGGCCAAGCCCAAGCCAATGAACAGCGGCCGGTAAAACCGCTTCATTTTCTTAGCCCATCAGGCCAACTTCCGTATAGTAACGCTCAGCGCCGGGATGCACCGGGGTGGATACGCCCAGCAGCGCCTGGTCCAAAACGATCTCCGCACCCTTGGCGTGGGAGATGTCGCCGGTCTTTTCGTACAGGGTCTTGGTGACGTTGTAGATCAGGTCCTCGCTCAGGTCGGCCTTGCAGATCAGGATGGCGCGGATGGCCACAGCGGCGGCGTCGGCAGTCTGGTTGGGATAGGTGTCCGCCGGAATGGTGGACTCGGCGTAGAAGCCCCGCAGCTCGGTGAGGGCAGCCACTTCTTCGTCAGAGAGGGAGTACAGCAGGGTGTCGGTGGTGGAGGTCAGCTCCTGAATGGCGGCGTTGGGGATGCCGGCCACCACGAAGCCCGCGTCCAGCTGGCGGTTCTTGATGGCGTCGGCGGTCTCCGCGAAGGACAGGTACTGGGCCTGGATATCGTCCAGGGTCAGCCCGGCCACGGTGAGGAAGTCAATGGCGTTGAAGTACACGCCGGACCCCGCCGCGCCCACGGAGATGCGCTTGCCCTTCAGGTCGGCCAGGGAGTTGATCCCCGCAGAGGGGCTCACCACCAGCTGCACGAACTCGGGGTACAGGGAAGCCACCACAGAGAAGGACTGGATCTGCTCACCCTCAAAGGCGTTGATGCCGTTGTAAGCGTAGTCGGCCACGTCGTTCTGCACGATGGCCAGCTCGGCGTCGCCGGAGTTAATCAGGCGGATATTCTCGGCGGAAGCGCCGGTAGAGGGGGCGTTTACCTCCACGTCGGGGATATTCTTGGCGAACAGGTTAGCCAGCTCGCCGCCCAGGGCGTAGTAGGTGCCCGAGGTGCCGCCGGTGGCGATATACAGGTAATCCACAGCGCTGGCGGGCACCACGGCCAACAGCATCAGGGCGGTAAGAGCCAAGCAAATCAAGCGTTTCATGGGACAGCCTCCTTATAATGATGATATATTCCGGCTAAACCTGTCCCGATTATACCAGACTGATGTAAAAAATACAACCTCATTTTTAAATTTTAGCACTCCACAGCAGGATTATGGGCGTCGGAACATGCAGCGGACCGGAGGTGCAGCGGGTCCCTCTTCCCCGCGCTTCCGGTCCGTTTTCATGCCGCTGTACCCATAAGTCCCACGCGCCGCCAAGCGCCGCTCCGAGGCGTTGCCCTTCAGGGCTGGGGACGGGGAGCATCCTCCTCCGGCCAGTATTCCAGGATATCCCCCGGCTGGCATTGAAGCACCTTACAGATGGTGTCCAAAGTGCTAAAGCGGATAGCCTTCACCTTGCCTGTCTTTAAGTAAGAAAGGTTCACATGAGAGATGCCCACCTGAGCGGCCAAATCGTTGAGCCGCATTTTTCTGTCCGCCAGTACCCGGTCCAAACGTATGACGATCATAGGGTGTGGTCCACCTCGTCCTGTAAATAGATACCGTAGTGGATGATATAGGCGGCCACCACGCAGGCGATGCCGGGAATCAGGGCCTCCAGCAGGCCGTGACCGGTGGACAGGGTCATGCGGCTGGTGGATAGTTGGTTGATCAGGGTACACAGCAGCATCTTGAGCCAAGGGACAACCAGGCAAACCAGGCACTGCAGCAGCCCGTAATAGAGCAAATACCGGGCGTTATCTTGGACAAATATCCGCCCACTGTGTACGTTGCTAAATACCCGGCTGAGCATCCAGTAAGCCAGAATCAAGGGCACGATTTGAAGGGCGTGGATCAGGCAAAGGCCTGCTTGGGTACGTGGGTCTACAACTCCCTCCGAATTCGTCCACACATGCACATCGTCCTTTGTGCCAACGGTAAACATGCGGAATTGTGCCTCGTGGTCCGTCTCGGCATAAATAGCTCCATCATAGACATCGCCGCCAGTATGCAGGGTAAAGGACTGTCTACCCATACAGCTTAGCGCCAAACACAGTATAAAAAAGGCCATGATTAAATAGCAAATGCAGCGCATGCACTGAGCTGCGCCTTTGGCCAACGGTGCGCTGGCCAGTTTATCCATCCATTTCACAAGCTTCACCTCGGTCTTGATTATAGCAGCAGAATTCTCGTTTGTCAATATTTATTTAATGTTTTACATTAAAATTTTAGCGTTTTAGGTATATGATGGCGCCATGATTTCCAGGCGTGGGCACTTGCCCTCATGGATGGGTATGAGCCTGTCCAGCCAGACCTATCGCCTTCAGAAAGCGAAGCAGCGGGCCCCGCCGCCAGGTTCTATAATCCTCCGGCCAAGGCCGCTCCTCGTCTTTCGGGCCTTGTAATTATAGTCTCAATAGGGTATAATGATGTATATCAATGGATGGAGGAGGAAGGCGTCATGAGGGAAATCCAGGCGAGCCAGATCACCGCGCAGCTCAAAGCGCTGATCTTGCAGGCCAGCTACAACATCGGTCCCGACGTGGAGGCCGCAGTGGCCGCGTATAAGGAAAAGGAGCCCTCGCCCTCGGGCCGGGCGGTGCTGGAACAGCTTCTGCAGAATTACGCCATCGCCCGGGAGGAGCAGGTGGCCATCTGTCAGGATACGGGCATGTGCGTCATATTCCTGGACGTAGGACAGGAGGTACACATCGCAGGGGGCAGCCTGCAGGATGCCCTGGCCGAAGGGGTGCGCCAGGCCTACGGGGAGGGTTACCTGCGCAAGAGCGTGGTGCGGGACCCCCTGTACGACCGGACCAATACCCGGGACAACACGCCGCCGGTGGTGCATACCCGCATCGTGCCCGGGGACAAGATCGATATGCTGGTCACCCCCAAGGGGTTCGGCTCGGAAAACATGTCCCGCACTAAAATGCTGGTGCCTGCCGACGGAGAGCAGGGCGTCATTGATTTCGTAGTGAACACGGTGATCGAGGCGGGCCCCAACCCCTGTCCGCCGGTGATCGTGGGGGTGGGCATTGGCGGCACCCTGGAGGTGGCGGCGCTGATGGCCAAGCGCATGACCGCCCGGGCCCTGGACGAGCCCAATCCGGACCCCCGGTACGCCCAGCTGGAGCAGGTCATTTTGGAGAAGATCAACCGCAGCGGCGTGGGCCCGGCAGGCATCGGCGGGCGGACCACCGCCCTCAAGGTGAATATCGCCACCTACCCCACCCACATCGCCGGCATGCCGGTGGCGGTGAACGTGTGCTGTCACGCCGCCCGGCACGCCCATGCCGTATTATAAGGGCCCACGCCGTATGATTGAAGGAGGAACCACCATGGAAAACATCCATGTGCAACTGCCCCTGGACCCGGAGCAGATCAAGACCTTGCGGGCGGGAGACACGGTGCTGCTCACCGGCGTGCTCTATACCGCCCGGGACGCGGCCCACAAGCGGCTGGTGGCCTGCCTGGACGAGGGCCGCCCCCTACCCTTCGACCTGAAAAACCAGCTCATCTACTACGTGGGCCCGGCCCCGGCCTCTCCCGGCCATCCGGTGGGTTCGGCGGGTCCCACCACCAGCTACCGCATGGACGCCTACGCCCCCCGGCTGATCGCCCAGGGCCTGAAGGGCATGATGGGCAAGGGCAAACGCAACCAAGCGGTGATCGACGCCATGAAGGCCCACGGCGCTGTGTATTTCGGCGCGGTGGGCGGCGCGGCGGCCCTCATCGCCCAGCGCATCGTCAGCAGCCAGGTCATTGCCTACGACGACCTGGGCGCCGAAGCCATCCACCGCTTTGTAGTCAAGGATTTCCCCGCCCTGGTGCTCATCGACTGCCTGGGCAACAACCTGTATGAAACCGGTCCGGCCCAGTACCGCCTGCCGGACTGACGAGGAGGCCCCATGAACATTCAGATCGACCGGCATAGTGAGGAACCCCTCTATCTCCAGCTGGCCCAGTCCATTCGGGACATGATCGCCCGGGGCGAACTGCGCCCCGGCGACCGGCTGCCCACGGTGCGGGCCCTGTTCGGAGAAACCGGACTTTCCGACGGCACCATCCGCCACGCCTACGAGCTGCTGGCCCGGGAGGGCACCCTGTCCCTCATCCAGGGCAAGGGCACCTTTGTCAGCGACCAGGCGGGCCAGCACAGCGGAGAGAGCCGGGCCATGGCCGCCATCGATCGCATGTTGGAGGAGCTCACCGGCCTGGGGTTCAGCACCCGGGATATTCAATTGTACGTCAATGTGAAGCTGAGCCGCCGGGAGGACGCCCGGCCCCTGGTGCGGGTGGCGGTGGTGGACTGCAACAGCGAGTCCCTCAACGAGGCCGCCCTGCAGCTCTCCCGGCTGCGGGGGGTAGAGCTCACCGAATACCTGCTGGAGGACGTGCGCCACGCCCCGGACCAACTGCTGGGTGGATTCCCCCTGGTCATCACCACCCAGACCCACTACCACGAATTGCGGGCGCTGATGGGCGAGGCGGCCCAGGCCCTGGTCCAGGTGGCCCTCTCCCCCAGCCCGGATACCCTCATCGCCCTGGCCCGGCTGCGGCCGGGCAGCCGGGTGGGGGTCTATTGCCGTACCCCCCGGTTCGCCCAAATCGTCCAAAACGGCCTGGACGCGGTGCCCCAGCTGTCCCTGGGCCAGGCCCCGGTGCTGCTGGCCGGTTCCGGCCGCCCCTTGGGGGATTTCCTGCCGGGGCTGGAGGCCCTGGTGGTGGCTCCCGACTATCTGGCCTACGCCAGCCCCCAGGAGCAGCAGGCCCTGGACGCCTTTTCCCAGGCCGGCGGGCAACTGGTCGCCTACCATCACCAGCTGGACCAGGGCTCCCGCCTGACGGTGGAGGAACGGGTGGAGCACCTGCGCCGCCCCTAAAACCCGGCGCGGGCCCCAAGCCCCTTCCCCGCCGTCCCTCCCGTAGATCCTGATTTTCCCCTTCGGACGCCGTTCGCCCTTGGCGCGGGATTTCCCTTCGGACGTTGGTTCCGTCTCTAAGCGCCCCAGGTCTGACAGGGGACGCTGGGAAATCAGCGGGGCCCGGCCGCCCGGCCACCCGGCCCGCCCGCTTCGCGGGCGGGCCGG
>DVHZ01000178.1 GCA_018711685.1 Candidatus Excrementavichristensenella intestinipullorum
GGCCCCCGGTTGGGGTCCCGCCTTTGGCGGGACCCCAACCGGAGACTCCCATCGTTGGGACTCTGATACCGCGCCATACCCCTGCCGCCATGCCGGTTCCAGGGGCTATGGGGCGGCGCCTGCGGCGCGAAGCGCCGTGCAATACAAGATAACGGAGGAGATCATGGGCAAAATCGTGCTGGAGCCGGTGCGCCTGGAGGCGCTGCTGGACAAAATGGCCGGCGTTACCGCCATGGTGGTGGGGGACGTATGCCTGGACGCCTACTGGATGGCCGACATGCGCCTGTCCAGCCTCTCCCGGGAAACGCCCCACCACAACATGCCGGTGGTGGAGGAGCGTTACGCCCTGGGCGGGGCAGGCAACGTGATGGCCAACATGGGCAAATTGGGCGCCAAGGTCCTGCCGGTGACGGTGCTGGGCCGGGACTGGCGGGGCGGGCTGACTCGACACCTGATGGCTGAGCAGGGCTTTGAGGGCCCGGGGCTGCTGGACAGCGGCCAGCGCGTAACCCCCACCTATGTAAAGCCCTACCGAATGGGGTACGGCGGCGCCCGCAGCGAAGACCCCCGGCTGGATTTTGAAAACCGGCGGGCCTTGGACCCCCAGTTGGAGGCCCAGGTGATTCAGGCCATCGAGGGGGCTGCGCAAGCCCAGGTCATCGCGGTATCGGACCAGATGGACCAGGGCGTAGTCACTCCGGCGGTGCGCCAGGCGCTGATCCGCCAGGCCCGGAGCGGCCGGAAGGTGGTCGTGGACAGCCGGGCGCGGATCGGGGATTTTTCCAGCTGCATCGTCAAGCCCAACGAGCTGGAATCCGCCCGGGCCGCCGGGCTGTCGCCGGAGCAGGTGACGGCGGAGGACTACGCCCCGGTGGCCCGCAAGCTGAGCCAGATTACCGGCGGTCCGGTGATCATCACCCTGGGCGGGGCGGGGGCCCTGTGCCTGGACGGCCAAGCCCTGGACTGGGCTCCGGCGGTCCCGGTGCCGCCGCCCATCGACATCGTGGGGGCGGGGGACAGCTTTTTGTCGGCCTGCGCCCTGGCTCTGGGGGCCGGCGCCTCCCTGGCCGAGGCCATCGCCTTGGCGAACCTGGCCTCGGCGGTGACCATCCAGAAGATCGGCCAGACCGGGACCGCCAGCGCCCAGGAGATCAAGGAACAATACGCAAGGGCAAGGAAAACAAAGGAAAAGGAATAACGGGCTATGGAAATATTGATGAAGACCCCTACGGCCCCCGTGGCGGCGGTACTGATGGATTTCGACGGCACCGTTTCCACATTGCGCTTTGGCTGGGACCAGGTCATGCGGGCCATGATGCTGGAGATGATCCCCGGCGGGGAAACGCCGGACCCGGAACTGGTGGAGAAGGTGGATCAATATTTGGATCAGTCGGCGGGTATACAGACCATCTATCAGATGAAGTGGCTGATGGCCCAGGTGCTGGAGCAGGGGAAGATGCCCAACCCGCCCCAGGACCCCTGGTGGTACAAGGACCAGTATAACCAGCGGCTGATGGCCCAGGTGGAAGGGCGTATTCAGCGGGCTTTGGCCGGCGCCCGGGAGGAATACCTGATGGCCGGGACCACGGATTTCCTGGCGGCGCTGCAGGCACGGGGAGTGCCCTGCTACGTGGCCAGCGGCACCGACGACCAGGACGTGCGCCGGGAGGCGGCGGCCCTGGGCGTGACGGACTATTTCGCCCGCATCGCCGGCGCACCCGCCAGGGTGGAAGGCTGCGCCAAGGAAGCGGCGCTGAAAATGCTGGTGGAGCAAAGCGGTTTGGATGGGGCGCACATCGGGGTAATCGGCGACGGCAAGGTGGAAATCGCCCTGGGCCGGGTCATTGGCGCCCGGACCCTGGGCCTGGCCAGCGACGAGGCCCATCGCCGGGGCGTGGACCCGGTGAAGCGGGCGCGGCTGGTGGCCGCCGGGGCCCAGGCCATCGCCGGAGATTACCTGGAGCTCAACGCCCTGCTGGATTTCTTGGGATTGGAGGCGATCTAAATGCGCAGGGATATGCAGTTAAGCTTTGAGGGCATACGCACTTGGTCCGCCACGGAACGGGTAAACCTGGTAAAGGTGGAGGACCTGAAAAACCCGGACCTGGACCCGGTCCCCCAGTGGGATTGCCCGGAATTCGACCTGTTGGCGGCGCGGGTGGTGGAGGCCCGGCAAAACCATCGGCCGGTCATCCTGTCCATGGGCGCTCACGTGATCAAAAACTGGCTCAGCCGCTACCTCATCGCCTTGATCCAAAAGGGCGTCATCACCCATTTGGCAGGCAACGGCGCCTGCTCCATACACGATTTCGAGCTGGCCTACCTGGGTGGCACCTCGGAGCACGTGCCCACCGCCATCGAGGACGGCAGCTTCGGCATGTGGGAGGAAACCGGCCGGTGGATGAACGAGGCCATCCGCCAGGGAGCGGCCCAGGGCCTGGGCTACGGCAGCGCACTGGCCAGCTACATGCAGGCGCATCCGGAGCGCTTTCCTCACCTGGATGACTGCGTATTGTACCAGGCCTATCTGGCGGACGTGCCCGCCACCTACCATATCGCCCTGGGCACCGATATCATCCACCAGCATCCCACGGTGGATTTCGGGGCCATCGGCCAGGCCAGCGGCGTGGATTTTCACAAGTTCTGTTACAGCGTGTCCCAGCTGGACGGGGGCGTGTACATGAATTTCGGCTCCGGGGTGATCGGGCCGGAGGTATTTTTGAAGGCGCTGTCCATCTCCCGCAATCTGGGCTATCAAACCTACCGCATCACCACCGCCAACTTCGACCTGATCGACCTGGGCGACTACCACAAGAGCATCGGATACGACGATCCCAACTACTACTACCGGCCCCGGAAAAATATCGTCAACCGGCCGGTAAGCCAGGGCGGTATGGGCTGGCATTTCACCGTGGACCACAAGGTGTCCATTCCCAATCTGTACGCCCGCGTCATGGCCCTCACGGGCGGAAAGGGGTTTGAACCATGATCCATCAGCGCTTTGATCAGGCAGTAGACCTGCTCTGCCAGTGTTTTCAGCAGGGCGGAAAACTTTTGGTGTGCGGAAATGGCGGAAGCGGCGCCGACGCGGCCCACATCCTGGGGGAATTGGTGAAGGGCTTTATGCGCAAGCGCCCCCTGGACCCGGCCCTCAAGGCCCGCATCGGCCAGCCCTGGGCCGATCAATTGCAGCGGGGCCTGCCCGTCATCGACCTGACAGTGAACCACGCCCTCATCGGCGCGGTGGCCAACGACCAGGACGGCCTGCTCCCCTACGCCCAGCAGGTAATGGCCTATGCCCGGCCCGGGGACGTGCTGCTGGGCATCTCCACCTCGGGCAACGCGGAAAACGTGATCCGAGCCATGATCACCGCCCGGGCCCTGGGTGCCAAGTGCCTGGCCCTCACCGGCCGGGACGGGGGCAAGATGGCCGCCCTGGCCGACGTGCTGCTCAACGCGGACGCCGTGCAAACCTATCAGGTCCAGGAACTGCACCTGCCCCTCTACCACGCGCTGTGCATGGCCGTGGAGGAACGCCTGTTCCCCGGCGCCTGATCCCCAATGATTCCGGTCAGGCGCAGCTGCGCCTGGGTTCCGGGGCAGCCTCAGGGGGTCCGGGGGGCCGGGGGGCC
>DVHZ01000179.1 GCA_018711685.1 Candidatus Excrementavichristensenella intestinipullorum
TGCCCCCGGACCCCCGCCAGGGACTCCTCGCCCCTGGACCCCCGCCAAGGGGGGATGGCCCCCCTTGGAACCGCCCACCTCGCTGGCGCGGAATCGAAGCAACGGCCTGAAACGGTGCGGCGGCGGTAGCCGCTGCGGTGTTTCAGGCCGTGGTGGGGATGCAGTGCGATTTCAGGGAATCCTGATCCCTGGAGCCCCGCCAAGGGGACGTCTCCCTAGCCGCCATCCTCGCTGGCGCGGAGGTAGGGCGGCGGCTACCGCCGCCGCGCCGCTGTTATCGTGCCTTTAGGGGCATCCGCTAGATGGCCCGATGGCCCAGGCCCACCGCTACCTCGTTTAGATGCAGAAGGCCGATGCCGAAAAAGACGGCTACGGCGATGTTATTGCCAGCCCGGGCTACGCCGATCTTGCCGCCTACGTTCAGGCCGATGGCCTTGGTATTCAGCTGGCTGAGCGCTTCCCGGGTCGCGCCCGCGACAGCGCCCTCTTCCCGGTATTCGGTGGGGGAAATGACCCCCTCCCGCTTGGCCGCCACCACGGAGCGCTCCACGATGCGCATGATGGAGCTGATGAACTCGCCGCCGTAATCCACCGCCGCGGCCCGCACTTCCTCCGCCGCCAACTGGGCTTTCAGCGTTTTCTCTTCCTCCCGGGTGCGGGTCATGCACATGAGCATCGCTGCCCTGGATACCGTCCTGCTGCCGCTGATATTGCTGCTTTCCATAGGTGCTATTCCTCCGTCCTACATGCCTGGGCGGCGCTCTTGCCCGCAAGGGCGCCTGTGGAAAAGGCGATTTGCAGATTAAATCCCCCGGTGAGGGCGTCTACGTCCAGCACCTCTCCGGCGAAAAACAGGCCCTTGACCGCTTTGGCCTCCATGGTGGAGGCGTTTATCTGCCTTACCGATACCCCGCCCCGGGTGATTACCGCTTCCTGGTATCCTCTCAGCCCTTTCACGGTCAGGGGCACCCCTTTGAGCGTCTGAACCAGGCCCGTCCGCTGGCCCCGCGTGAGGGCGTTGACCGGCAACTCGGGGGATAAGCCGGCCAGCTTGAGCAGGACCATGGCCAGGTTGTGGGGCGCCAAGCCCTCCGCCAGCGTAGCCAGCCGTTTGCGGCTCATGGCCTGGCAATCCCGCACCAGCCGGGCGTCCAGCGTTTCGGGGGTCAGGGCGGGTTTTAGGTCCAACAGCAGGGGTTGGCCATGACAGTCCTGGGGCAGCAGGCTGGACAGGGTGAGCGCCAGGGGCCCCGAGATGCCGAAGTGGGTGAGCAGCAGTTCGCCCTGCTGATGGAAAAGGGGCTTTTTTTTGCCGGGAGCGCACAGCCCCACGTTTTTGAGCGTCAGGCCCGACAGCCCAAAGGGCCAATCCTCCTCCGTCTCAATGCCCACCAGGCAGGGGCGGGTGGAGGCGATCTCCAGCCCGGCCTGGCGGGCGAAAGCGTAGCCGTCCCCCGTGGAGCCGGTGGAGGGATAGGACAGCCCGCCGGTGGCCACCACCACCGCCTGGGCCGGAAGCCGTGCGCCGTCCTCCATCACCACGCCGCGCAGCTGTTCCTCTTGAAGCCACAGCTCCGCCACCCGAGCGTTCAGGGCAATTTGCCCGCCAGCCCGGCGCAGCCCGTTTTCCAGGGCCCGGGTCACGTCGCTGGCGTGGTCGCTCTGGGGAAAGACCCGGCCGCCCCGCTCCTCTTTGAGGGGGAGGCCCAATGACTCCATGAGCGCCATCAGCCCCTGGTTGTCCAAGCAGCCCAGGGCCGAATAGAGGAAGCGGGGGTTGCGGGGCACGTTGGCCAGAAAGGCTTCCCCGCTGGCCGTATTGGTCAGGTTGCAGCGGCCCTTGCCGGTGATGTATATTTTCTTGCCCAGCTTTTCGTTTTGCTCCAACAACTGCACCTGGGCGCCCTGCCGGGCGGCGAACAGCGCGGCCATGAGCCCTGCGGCGCCGCCGCCCACCACGATGACCCGGCTCATGAATTGTTCTTCCCCAGGTACACGTCGAATTCCGCCCATACATCCTCCATCTGATCGAAGAAGGCGGCCACCTCGGTGCGGCGGCGCTGGCCCACCGCCACGATGAGGGCGTTGATCAGCGACAGGGGCGCGGCCAGGGAATCCACAAAGGAGGCCATGTCGCTCTTGGCGGTAAGGCACAGGTCCGCGTAGGCGTGGAGGGGAGACAGGGGGCCGTCGGTGATGGCGATCAGGGAAGCGCCCCGACGCCGGGCGAAGTTCATGGCCTCAATGGTGCGGTTGGTGTAGCGGGGGAAGCTGATGCCGATGAGCAGGTCTCCTTCTCCAATGCGGCACAGCTGCTCAAATATATCGGATATGCCCGACGTGACCAGCACCACCGAGGGGGAGATAAAGTTCAGATAGTGTACCAGAAACTGAGCCAGCGGCGCGCTGGCCCGCAGGCCCAACACGTAGATGCGGCGGGAGGATAGGATCAGGTCGATGGAATCCTCAAAGGCCTTCAGGTCCAGCTCGTCCAGCGTGGCGCGGATGTTGTTCATGTCCGCCTTGAGCACTCGGGTGAGCATCTGGGTGTGGTCCATGTCCGAAGTCATTTCCAAGCGCTGGGAAGCGGTGAGCCGGTGGCGGATCAGTTCTTGCAGCGCCTTTTGCAGCTGAGGATAGCCGTCGTAGCCCAGGGCGGCGGCGAAGCGCACCACGGTGGATTCGCTCACCCCCACGTATTCCCCCAGCCGGGAAGCGGTCATAAAGGCGGCTTTATCGTAATGGGTGACGATGCACTCCGCGATGCGCCGGTGGCTTTTGGACAGCTTGTTGCCGCTATGGTTGAGCCGCTGGATCAGCTCCTGAGCATTTTCCAATGCGCATACCTCCAATGGTCTGTTACACATAATCTTCTTTATTGTACCCTATAAGGGGAGATTTTGCAAGTCCAGAATCAAATTCTTCCAAAAATAAGGAATATATCCAGCCCGGCATGGTCTTTTCCTGCAAAATTGCATTTTTGCCATTTTTCCGCCTTTGTGCTATAATAAATACTGGGTAAGGATGTGAGAGAAAATGGAGCGGCATTTTACGGTAGCCATAGACGGACCCAGCGGGGCGGGAAAATCTACCCTGGCCAAGGCGGTGGCCCAGAAGATGGGGGCGCTGTATCTGGATACCGGCGCCATGTACCGGGCGGTGGGCCTGGCGGCTTTGGAGCGGGGGACCGATATGGCGGACCAGGACCAAGTGGCAGGCTTGCTGGAAAGCCTGCAGGTGGACGTGCGGTATCAGGACGGTGGGCAGAGGGTATATTTAAACGGCCAGGACGTGAGCGAGGCCATCCGCCAGCCCCGGGTATCCTCCGCCGCCTCCCAGGTGTCGGCGGTGCCCGCGGTCAGGGAGAAGCTGGTGGCCATGCAGCGCCAGATCGCCCAGGGTAAATCGGTGGTGATGGATGGGCGGGACATCGGCACCAAGGTGCTGCCCGACGCCACCCTGAAGATCTATTTGGCCGCCGACCTGGAGGAGCGCGCACGGCGGCGGCACCGGGAGCTGCGGGATAAGGGACTGCCCGACAGCTACGAGCAGGTGCGCCGGGCGTTGGAGAAGCGGGACCACGACGACAGCTGCCGGGCGGCCTCCCCCCTATGTCAGGCTGCGGACGCGGTGGCTCTGGATTGCACCCGGCTGAGCCAGGAGCAGACGGTGGAGCGGGTGCTGGACCTGCTGCGGCAGCGGCTGGGGGTGGAAGCATGATCGGGGGACGGCTGTACGCCTTTTTGCGGGTGCTGGTGCGGGGATTTTTCGCCCTGTTTTACCCCATTCGCGCCAAGGGCACGGAAAATATGCCCGGCCAGGGCCCGGTTTTGCTGTGCGCCAATCACGAATCCTTGGCCGATCCGGTGGCCATCATCTGCGCCCTCAACAGGCCGGTGCGGTTTATGGCGAAAAAAGAGGTGATGGACGTACCCGTGCTGGGAAGGCTCTTGCGGGCGCTGGGCGCTTTTTCGGTGGATCGGGGCAGCGGAGACTTGGCCGCCGTGCGCAGCGCCATGAGCATATTAAAGGAAGGCCACGCGCTGGGCATATTCCCCCAGGGCTCACGCAGTTGGAAATCCGGGGGGGATTTTCAGAATGGAGCGGCCTTAATCGCCCTGAGGTCGGGGGCGCCGGTGGTGCCGGTGTACATCCACGACCGCGCCCGGCTGTTCCATCCCCTGAAGCTCACCTTTGGGACGCCGGTGGACCTGAGCGGAGTGGGTGCGCGAATGAACAGTCAGGCGCTGGAGCAGGCTACCGCCCGCATTCAGGGGGCGGTATACGGGCTGAAAGAGTAGCGAGATTGTTAAATGTGTGATTTCATGTAAAAAGGGCAGGAAAATGGCCCTTCGTCGCGAAATATGCAAGTTATTCTGCGAATCTGCGGAGAGTAGGTTGGAGGGGCAAAGGCCATGATACGAGTGGCGCACAGCGCCGGTTTCTGCTTCGGTGTGCGCCGGGCGGTGGAACTGGCCGAACGCTTGGCCGACCGCCATATCCCCGCAGTCACCCTAGGTCCCCTAATCCATAATCCGGACTACGTGGCGGCTTTAGCCCGCCGGGGCGTGGCACCGGTGGACGGGGTGGAGCAGGCGCCCCCGGGATGCACGGTGGTAATCCGGTCTCATGGCGTGGACAAAGCCACTTTAGAGGAACTGGGGCGGAAGGGATATCCGGTGGAGGACGCCACCTGTCCCTTCGTGCAGCGCATTCAGCGCATGGCTCAGCAGGCCCGGAGCGAGGGCATTCCCATCATCATCGTGGGCGACGGCGCCCATCCCGAAGTGCGTGGCATCCTGGGCTGGAGCGGCGGCATGGGCCAGGCGGTGATGACGGAAGAAGAGGCAGCGGCGCTGCCGCTCATGGATAAAGCGGTGGTAGCGGCACAGACCACGCTGCCCCAGGAGACCTTTGATCGGATATGCCGGCGCCTGAAAGGGCGCATAAAGGATATGCGGGTGCAGTGTACCATATGCCCGGCCACCGCCCAGCGGCAGGTGGAGGCTATGGAACTGGCCCGGTGGGCAAGCCTGATGCTGGTGGTAGGCGGGCATAACAGCGCCAATTCAAAGAAGCTGTTTGAATTGTGCCGGGCGCTGTGCCCACGAACTTATTTTATCGAATCCGCGGCGCAGCTGAATGCCTCTTGGCTGCGGCCGCGCGATCGAATAGGGATGACAGCCGGTGCATCCACGCCGGTTTGTACGTTTAAGGAGGTTGTGACACGAATGAGCGACATCGAGAGACAGGAACAGGTCGAACAGGTTAGCGAGCCCGTAGCCCAGGCCGAAGAGGCGGCGCAGGTTCAGGAAGTCGCGGCGGCGCCGGAGAGCACGCCGGAAGACGATTTCATGGCCAGCGTGGACAAGACGTTGGTTCAGTTGAGGCCGGGCCAGACGGTTACGGGAACCGTTCTGCAGATCACCGATGACGAGGTCTGCGTGAACGTAGGCTACAAGGCGGATGGCCTGATCAAAAAGGCGGACCTCTCCTCGACCGATGTCAAGGTTGGCGACGAGATCGAAGTCGAAGTGGTCAAGGTCAACGATGGGGAGGGAAACGTGCTCCTCTCCCAGCGCAACGTCGTCAACAAGAAGAATTGGGATGAGATCGTGGCCAAGTACGAGGCCGGCGAGTTCGTCCAGGGCGTGGGCAAGGAGGCCGTCAAGGGCGGGCTCATCGCCACCGTGCTGGGCATTCGCACCTTCATCCCCGCCTCCCATCTCTCCCAGCACTATGTGGAGAAAATCGGCGACTTCGTGGGCCAGGAAATGACCCTGAAGATCATCGAGGTAGACGAGAAGAAAAAGCGCATTGTGGCTTCCCGCAAGGAAGTGCTCAAGGCCGAGGAAGCGGAGCGCAAAAAGCAGGTATGGGATACGCTGGAAGTGGGCCAGGTCCGCACGGGCATCGTGCGCCGGCTGACCGACTTTGGCGCCTTCGTGGACATCGGCGGCGTGGACGGCCTGGTACATGTCACCGACCTGTGCTGGCACCGGGTGAAGCATCCCAGCGAGGTGGTGCAGATCAAGCAGGAGATTCCCGTGAAGATCCTGGCGCTGGACCCGGAGAAGGGCCGCATTTCCCTGTCCTACAAGCAGACCCAGCCCCGGCCCTGGGACGTTGCCGGCGAGAAGTATCAGGTAGGCAGCGTGGTAGAGGGTAAAGTGGTGCGCATCACTACTTTCGGCGCTTTCGTGGAGCTGGAGCCCGGTCTGGACGGCCTGGTACACATTTCCCAGTGTGCGCTGACCCGCATCCCCAAGGTAGAGGACGCGGTGAACGTGGGGGACGTGGTTCGGGTCAAGATTCTGGACGTGAACACCGAAGCCCGGCGCATTTCCCTGTCCATTCGCGCTGTGCTGATGGACGAGGCGCTGGACGGGGTAGACGGCGACATGGCGGACGAGTTTGCCATCGAGCCTGCGGAAGCTCCGGCGGTAGAGGAGGTTCCGGTGGAGGCGGCTGAGGAAGCGGCTTGTGAGCCGGAAGTGCCCGCTGAGGAATAATGGTTTTGCTAAAGGGGAGCGCGAGAGCGCTCCCCTTATTTATGTAGAGGATGGGGGCGGTTCCCACCCGTGCTAGAGAGGGCCCCACCCGCCCGCCCCGGGCAGAAGTGCCTGCCGGGAGTGAGAATTTCCTTTTGGCGCAGCAACGCATCACATCGCCATCCCATCCGGCGAATTCTCGAGCCGCGCCGCATCCCCACCACGGCCTGAAACACCGCAGCGGCTACCGCCGCCGCACCGTTTCAGGCCGTTGCTTCGATTCCGCGCCAGCGAGGTGGGCGGTTCCAA
>DVHZ01000180.1 GCA_018711685.1 Candidatus Excrementavichristensenella intestinipullorum
GCTCCGCCCCCCGGGACCCCCCGCCACGGCCTTGCCCCGGCTGATTCCGGTTTGTCCCGGCTTTTGCTGCGGCGTTCTGTCCGGCTGCTGGGGGAAACGCCGGCGTGCTTCGCGGCAGCGCCGCCGCCCGACCGCGGCGGCGCTGCCGCGCCCGGGGGGCCCTGCCCCCCGGGACCCCCTGACGCGATAGGTGCCGCTTTTGCTGCTCCGGTGCAGCGCCGGTTTTGCTGTGGTGGGAGGCGGAAGGGTATCGTTCTATCGGGGCTTTTTGGGGCGGTGGGTCATCGGGGATTGTGGTGTTCTGGCGTTCCCCCCATGCCGCCCCCGTGGGGCGGCATGGGGGGCTCAGCGTATTCGAGACGTGGGCTCCGCCACATTGCTGCGGCTCGTGGCTCCGCCCGAAGTTAGTGCCGCCCATAGGCTCCTCCCTCGGGTGGATGCGGGTTTGGCTCCCGCTGTTCTGCCCGTCCGATTCCTGGAGCCTATGGGCGGGGAATCAGGTAACGGGGGTTACGGGGGGGAATGCGGTGGGGCGCTATGACGCGCCGGATAGAATGGCTGACTCGGCGCCGGGGGCGCTGCCCCCGGATCCCCGCCAGGGACTCCTCGCCCCTGGACCCCCCGCCAAGGGGGGACGCCCCCCTTGGAACCGGCACACTCGCTGGCGCGGTGGTGGGGCTGCGGCCTTGAGCGGTGCGGCGGCAGCCGCTGCGGTACGGTTCAGGGGTGGGGCGTTGGTGCGGCCCCCTGAACATCAGTTCAGGGGGCCGCATGCCTTAGGCGCTGGGAAGAGAGGCTTTGCGGCGTACGCGATAGCCTTGAGGCCGGTAGGTGCCGCTGATGCTCTTGATGTGACAGGCCACCGTATTGGGCTCACTCCCGCCGCCTTGCTCCAATACCATGATGCGATCGCTGGTGACGTAGTAGAGGAACAGGGCGGTATGGCCCTTCTTGACCAGCACGTCTCCCGGCATCAGGTTGGCAAAGCCGTCGGTAACCGTCTTGTACTGGGTGGAGGAATACATGGCGGTGGTGTTCAGGTAGGAATATGCGGTGTTCATGCCGAACTGGCAGATGGAGACAAAGGAAGAACAATCGTTGCCCGGATAGTTGGTGCTGGGCATACTCACCTGGTAACAGCCGCTGCTCTTTTGATAGGTGACGTTTTTCAGCCACTTTTCCAGGTTATAGGTCCGGCTATACTGGGTATAGGGCATGCCGATATAAATGCGTCCTTCCACATAGGAAGTGCTGCCCGACCAATAGCGCACGTTGGCGGAGGGGGTCCAGGCCACGTCGTACATCACAAAGCCCCGCTGAATCATCTCTTTGCGCAGGGCGCGCTCGCTGGCCGAAATCTGACCCTTGGCCAGACACGTCTCCAGTTCCTCCATGGCACTTTGGTAGATGGCGTCGATCTTCTTGCTGTTGGCGGTGATCTTGCTGGAGCTGGTTAAGTAGGATTCGGGCAGGGTGGTCTCCCGCTCGTCGGTAAGCACCTTCACCTGAATGGAATCGCTCTTGCCCCCCGCCGTGGCGGTGATGGTGGCGGTACCGCTGCCCAAGCCGGTGACCTTACCCGAGGTAGTCACCGAGGCCACGGACAAATTGTCGCTCTTCCAGCTTATCGCGGCGGAGCTATTCGCCGGCTTGAGCACTGTGGTGAGGGTTTTGCTGGAGCCCTTATCCAAATAGAAGTCGCCGCCGCTGATGGTAATGCTGGTCACCGCGTTGGGGTCGGTAACGGTGATGGTGGCGGTTCCCCGCACCGTGCTCTTTACCGAGGAGGTAGCCCGAATGGTGGCGGTACCCGCTTTTTTGGCGGTGACCACGCCGCTGCTGCTCACCGAGGCCACGGCCGAATTGGTGCTGGTCCACTTGACCTTTTCCGATGCGCCTTCCGGTCTCACCGAAAGCGACAGGGTGAGCTTATCGCCCACTTCCAGGGAATCTGAGCTGGGCGAGAGGGTAATCTTGGTGGGCGCCACAGCTGCCGCTACCGTGATCTGCATACTTTTTTTGATCTTGGTATTGGCTGCGGAGGTAGCCCGGATCAACACTTTTCCCGGCTTTTTGGCGGTAACGGTGCCGTCCGCCGACACCGAGGCGATGGCCGGCTTGCTGCTCTTCCAGGTTACCGACTGGCTGGCGGTAGCGGGCTTCACCGTAGCATCCAGGGACAGGGTTTCTCCCACCAGCAGCTGAGCGGTATTTTGACTGAGCACGATAGATGTAGGCTTGACGCCCCCCGCTTTCACGGTGAGCTTGCACAGGGACCAGCCGGTCTCCCCCTGGATGCGTACGCCGATCTTCACGTTGCCCGCTTTCTTGGCGGTGACCAAGCCGTTCTGGCTCACGGTGGCGATGGCGGTGTTGCCGCTCTTCCAGACCAGCTGGTCTTCGTATTTGGAGGAACTGACTTTGGCCGACAGCTGAAGCGTGTTGCCCTGGGACAGATTGATGGTGGCGGAGGACTTGCTGATGGCCACGGTGGGAGCGGCGCTGGCCGGAGCTGCGGGAAGGGCCCCCAGGCACAAGACCAGTATCAGCGTAAGGCATAACCAGCGTTTCATCATGGCGTTTCTCCTCTTGCGGTCGTTAGAGATGGGGAAAGGGGCCGGATATCACCCCAGCTTGGCCAGGAAGCTGGCCCGCAGGGGCTTATACTTGCCCTCATAGCTGGAGCGGTTCACCACCGAGCAGGTTACCGTGTTATGGATATCGGTGGTCAGATTGCCGCCCCCTTGTTCGATAATCATCATCCGGGTGTGCTGGGCATTGGTGTAGTACAGGAACATCACCGTGTGCCCGTTCTTCACCAGCAAGTCCCCGGGACGCAGTTGCTCGTAGCCGGACAGTTTTTTAAAGGTGGAGCTGCTGAGCATGTCCCGGGTGATTTGAAAGCACACCGAGCTGTTCACCGATATCCCGTTGGCCGGGAAGGTGGCCATGCACACGAAGGCAGAACAGTCGTTGCCCACGTACATGGAGGACATGCGCTTCTTGGTCATCCGGTACAGCTGGCCTTCCGCTTTTTCGTAGTAGCCCTGGTTGACGGCCTTCTGGGCGGTAAAGCGCCGGTTCACCCGGTTGTTGCCCGAACCGTGCTGAATGTAGGGCATCCCGTAATAGACCCGGTCGGGCATGAAATCCTTCTTGCCCTTATAGTCGCTGGTCCAGTAAGGCACCCGGGAAGCGGTATACCAGGGAAAGCGGTACATGGCGAAGGCCCCGTTTAGGATGGCCTTGCGCTTGGCCAGCTCGGTTGAGCTCATCTGCCCGGTGGCGGCCAGGGCGTTGAGCTGGTCCTCCGCGCTCTCCAGCACCGCGTCGATAGCCGCCAGGTTTGCGCTTACCGCCGAGGCGGTCTTGGCAGTGGTGCGCAGGGGCACCTGGGTAGTGCGCTGGCCGCTGATGACCACCACGGTCAACTGGTCCTCCACATCCCCGTTTCGGGCCCGGCAAGTGATCTGGGCCCGGCCCGAAGCCAAGGCGCAAATCTCCCCCTCCGGGCTCACCGACACCACCGAAGGGGCGCTACTGTGCCAGGTCACGCCGCCCAGGGCGGTGGAGGGTTCCAATGTATAGGCAAGGGTACGCCGCTGGCCCAGGGTCAGATAGCCGCTATCCTCCGCGATGGTCAGGGCGTAGGGCACCAGGGGATCGTATACCGTAAAGGTACGGGTCGCCCGTATGGCGGGCTTGACCTGGCTGCGCACCGTGATCGACACCTTGCCCGGCGCTTGCCCGGTGAGTACGCCCGCCTCCGACACCAGGGCCACTTCCTGGTCGCTGGTAAAATAGGTAACCATTTGGCTGGCGTTGGCCG
Organism: Candidatus Excrementavichristensenella intestinipullorum; assembly: GCA_018711685.1. Lineage (GTDB taxonomy): Bacteria > Bacillota > Clostridia > Christensenellales > Aristaeellaceae > Excrementavichristensenella > Excrementavichristensenella intestinipullorum. The sequence goes on from DVHZ01000180.1 coordinate 3,830, forward strand.
GCTTCACCGTGGGGGATAAGGTCAGGCTCTCCCCCACCGCCAGCATATCCCTGCCGTCTCCTAATACCACCTTGGTGGGGGTAGCCCCCTTGACCACCTTCACCCGAACCGTGGCCGTAATGGCCGGGTTCTGGACGGAGGCCACGGTAAGCAGGGCGCTGCCCACCTTGCGGCCGGTCACCAGCCCTTCCGGGGTGACGCTGGCCACGCTGCTCTTGTTGCTGCGCCAGACCACCGCCTGAAGGGCCGTCTGGGGCAGCACCTGGGCGGTGAGCTGCTTCACATCCCCCCGTGTCAGCTTTACCGTCATCGCTGAGGGCACCACCCGTTGAGCCTGGGATTCCGCCCGGGCAACCCAAGGTATCAGGGCTAGCGCCAGGAGCAGAGCCAAAGCGGCAGATATCGCGGCACGCCTGCCCATAGACCATCCCCTCCATTTGTGCAGGCAATATTTCTAGTTATTTCAATTATATTACATTTTGCTGTCTATGGCAAGACATTCCGCAAAAAAATTTGTGCTACCTCAATTTTGCCACATTTTTCCCCTGCGCTTGCCGGGGGCGGCGGGGCGGCGGACGGCAGCCGCCTGTCAGGCGGGAAACTTAATTTGACAGTTTGGACTCCATGGGGTATACTACATGGGTAAGCCGCTCGAGGGGGGCTTGTTAACATGCCTCGGCATGGCCTACCGCTCGGCGAGTATTCGAATAGGGAGGTGCAGCGCGTGTACGCAGTCATTCAGACCGGTGGCAAGCAGTACCGCGTCCAGCAGGGCGACATCATCTATGTGGAGAAGCTGAAGGAGCAGGAGGGCGCGGAGGTATCCTTCGACGTTCTGTTGCTGGGCAAGGAGGACGGTTGCCAGGTGGGCGCGCCCGTGGTAAAGGGCGCCAAGGTCACCGGCAAGGTGCTCGGCCAGGTGAAGAGCGCCAAGATCGTGGTGTATAAGTACAAGGCCAAGAAGAACGAGCGCAAAAAGCAGGGTCACCGTCAGCCTTACACCAAAGTGGAGATCTCCTCCATCGTGGGCTAATGACCAAAGCCACGCTGTTTACCCAAGAGGGCCTGCTGGTGGGGTTCCGCCTAGCGGGTCACGCGGGTTACGCCGCCAGCGGTGCGGACATCGTGTGCAGCGCCCTGTCTGCGGTCACCCATATGACCGCCGTAGGTCTTACCCAAGTCCAGGGGCTGGAACCGCTGGTGAAAGTGGAAGACGATAAGGGGCGTATGGTGGTGCTGGTGCGCCGCCAGCAGGCGCAAGCGGCTCAGGTGCTGCTTCGCGCACTGGAATTGGAGCTGGGCGCCATTGCCCAGCAGTATCCCCATCATTTGAGGATCATCTACGCAGAACGGAGGGAATTCAAATGCTTCAGTTGAACCTTCAGCTCTTCGCTCATAAGAAGGGAATGGGCTCCTCCCGCAACGGGCGCGACAGCCACGCCCAGCGGTTGGGCACCAAGCGGGCCGACGGCCAGTTCGTGCTGGCGGGCAACATCCTGGTGCGCCAGCGGGGCACCAAGATCCATCCCGGCCTGAACGTGGGCAAGGGCAGCGACGACACCTTGTTCGCCAAGGTGGACGGCGTGGTGCGCTTCGAGCGCCTGGGCAAGGACCGCAAGCAGGTCAGCATTCATCCCAGGACCGAGGCCGCGGCGGAATAAGAAATGTTGGACAGAAAAGACAAGCCCTCTTAACCCAGGGCTTGTTTTTTGTGGCAGGGGAAGGCCGTCCTTCCCCCGTTCACGGGTTTTATAATGTAGGGGAAAAACCAGGCACGGCCCGGCGGCTTCGCCGCAGCCGGCCCGGCAAGGGGGAACGAGGAGCGCTATGAAGATATCAACCAGGGGGCGGTATGCCCTGCGGGTGATGGCCGATCTGGCCCGCAACCAACGGGGAGAAGGCTATATGCCCCTTAAGGAGATCGCCCAACGGCAAAACCTGACGGTCAAGTATTTGGAGCAAATCATCGCCCTGTTGACCCGAGAGGGGTTTCTGCTCAGCGTCCGGGGGATTGGCGGCGGCTACCGCCTGGCCCGGCCGCCCTACGCCTATTCCGTGGGAGAGATCCTGCGGGCGGCGGAGGGCAGCTTGGCTCCGGTGGCCTGCCTGGTCCAGGACGGCCCGCCCTGCCCCCGCAGCGCCCAGTGCGAAACCTTGCCGGTGTGGCAGGGGCTGCAAAAGGTGATCGACGACTACCTGGACGGCATCACCTTGGAGCAGGTATGCCATGAAAACCCCTGCCCCCGGTGAGCCCGCCGGGGTGTGCGCCCGGCGGTATCAGATTTAACCCGTCTGGGGTATGATAGAAACAATTCTTTATTCTAGCTACAAGCGAGGCAACCGCCATGATTATCGACACCCACGCCCACATCTTCCCCGACGCCATCGCCGAGAAGGCGGCCAGGAGCATATCCAACTTTTACGGCATCCCCATGGCTGCCGACGGACGGCTGAGCACCCTGCTGCGCATCGAGAAGGCGGCGGGGGTGGACCGGGTGCTGATCTGCTCTGCGGCCACGACGGCGGGGCAAACCGCCCACATCAACGATTACACAGCCCAGACCGTGGCCCAGCATCCGGGCTTTCTGTACGGCATGGGAGCTATGCATCAGGACACCTTGGATAAGGGAAGCGAAGTGGAGCGCATCCGAAGCCTGGGCCTCAAAGGAGTCAAGATCCACCCGGATATCCAGGGCGTGGCCATGAACGACCGGCGCTTTGACGAACTGTACGAGGCCCTCTCCCAGCTGGATATGCCCCTGTTGTGCCATACCGGGGACAGCCGCTACCACAACTCCAATCCCCCCGAATTTCTGGACGTGCTGAACCGCTTCCCCCGCCTCAAGGTCATCGGCGCTCACCTGGGCTGCTGGTCCAACTGGGCCCAGGGCGTGGACCTGCTCAAGGGCCGGGACCAGGTGTGGGTGGACTGCTCCAGCTCCCTCTACGCCCTCAGCCCGGACCAGGCCCGGCATATCATCCGGGATTACGGGGCGGACCGGGTGCTGTTCGGCAGCGATTACCCCATGTGGGACGCGGGGGAGGAGCGCAAGCGGCTGGACGCCCTGGGCCTTACCCCGGATGAAATGGACAAGATATTGGGGCTCAACGCCCAGGCGCTGCTGGGCATCACTTGACAGAACATGCGTTTGGGTTTATCATGGGATACAAGGAGGTCAGCGGCGTGCGGATATTGGGCATCGACCCGGGATTGGCTACCATGGGCTGGGGCGTGATCGAGAGCCGGGGGGACCGGCACCGGTTGGTGCAGTACGGCGCGCTGACCACAGCGGCGGGGCAGCCCATGCCCCAGCGGCTGCGGGCCATCTACATCGGGGTCAACCAGCTGATGGACACCTTCGCCCCGGACGAAGTGGCCTTTGAGGAACTGTTTTTCAGCAAGAACGTGACCACGGGCATGGCGGTGAGCGCCGCCCGAGGCGTGGCGCTGGTGGCGGTGGTGCAGCGCACGGAGGAACTGTACGAGTACACCCCCATGCAGATCAAGCAGGCGGTCACCGGCCAGGGCAAGGCGGACAAGCACCAGGTCCAGATGATGGTCAAGGCGCTGCTGGGCATGGCGGAAATCGCCCGGCCCGACGACGCGGCGGACGCCCTGGCGGTGGCCATCACCCACGCCCACAGCCGCGGGGCGCGGCATATGTACAAAATTCAGTAGGAGGACGGCCATGTACGCGCATATCGAGGGCCTGGTGGCGGAAAAGAGCGCCGACGGGCTGGTGCTGGACTGCGGCGGTGTGGGGTACCTGCTGTCGGTGAGCCGCAATACCTTGGCGGCGGCGCCGGCGGTGGGGGAAACCATGAAGTGCTATACCCTGCTGTCGGTGCGGGAGGACGCCCTGGAGCTGTTCGGCTTCGCCACCCGGGAGGAAAAGCGCATGTTCGAGCGGCTCAAGTCGGTGGGGGGCGTGGGGCCCCGCATGGCGCTGCTGATCTTGTCGGCGCTGCCGGTGCGGGACCTGTCCATCGCCCTGGTCACCGGAGACATCCAGGCGCTGTGCCGTGTGCCGGGCATCGGCAAGAAGATCGCCCAGCGACTGGTGCTGGAACTGCGGGATAAGGTGGAGGACGAACAATTGACGGCGGGAACCGGAACCGCGCCCCTGGCGGCTGCGCCGGACCAGCCTGCCTCGGAGGCCATCCAGGCGCTGATGGCCCTGGGCTATGGCGCCGGCGAGGCAGCCCAGGCGGTGGCCCGGGTGGCGGATAAGGCTCAGGCCGTGGACGAGCTGGTCCGCCTGGCGCTGAAGGGAATGGTGAAATGATGGAGGACAACCGGGTCATCGGCTCCGGATTCCGGGAGGAAGAGGAGGAGCTGGAGCGCTCCCTGCGCCCGCAAACCCTGGCGGAGTATTGCGGGCAGAGCAAAATCAAGGAAAGCCTGACGGTGTACATGCAGGCGGCCATGGGCCGACGGGAGCCCCTGGACCACCTGCTGCTGTACGGCCCGCCGGGCCTGGGCAAGACCACCCTGGCGGGGATCATCGCCTCGGAAATGGGCCACAACATCCGGGTGACCAGCGGCCCGGCCATCGAGCGGCCGGGGGATTTGGCCTCCATCCTCACCAACCTGAACGGGGGGGACGTGCTGTTCATCGACGAGATCCACCGGCTGTCCCATGCGGTGGAGGAAGTGCTGTATCCCGCCATGGAGGACTACGCCCTGGACATCATGATCGGCAAGGGCCCCTCTGCCCGCTCCATCCGGCTGGATTTGCCCAAGTTTACCCTGATCGGGGCCACCACCCGGGCGGGTATGCTCACCAGCCCCCTGCGGGACCGGTTCGGCATCAGCTTCCGCCTGGAGCTGTATACCCCTCAAGAGCTGTCGGTAATCGTGAAGCGGTCCGCCCGCATTCTCAAGGTGGAATGCGACCAGGACGGCGCTCTGGAAATCGCGGGCCGGTCCCGGGGTACGCCCCGCATCGCCAACCGGCTGATCAAGCGGGTGCGGGACTACGCCCAGGTCAAGGCGGGCGGGGTCATCGACCGGCAGGTGGCCCGGCAGGCCCTGGATATGCTGGAGGTGGACCGGCTGGGCCTGGACCGCACCGACCGCACCATGCTGCGCACCATGGTGGAGAAGTTCGGCGGCGGCCCGGTGGGACTGGACACCCTGGCGGCCTGCACCGGAGAGGACGCGGCCACCATCGAAGACGTGTACGAGCCCTACCTGCTGCAGCTGGGCTTTCTGATGCGCACCCCCCGGGGCCGGGTGTGTACCCCGGCGGCCTACGCCCACCTGGGGCTGAGCGCGCCCCGGCCGGCCCAAAACGGCCAGGTGGAAATGGAGCTATAATCGGGCCAGGCGGATGGCGGAAAAGAGGCGCAATTGTCCCATGAAGACCAGCGAATTTTGGTATGACCTGCCCCAGGAGCTGATTGCCCAGTGCCCCATAGAGCCTCGGGACCACTCCCGGCTGATGGCGGTGGACCGGCAGAGCGGGCAGGTGGCCCACAGGCATTTCTACGATATCGTGGAGTACCTGAACCCGGGCGACGCCCTGGTAATCAACGATACCCGCGTCATGCCCGCCCGGCTGCTGGGCCAGCGCCAGGGGGGCGGTCCCTGCGAGGTGCTGCTGCTGCGGCAGCTGGGTCCCAAGCGGTGGGAGACCCTGGTGAAGCCGGGCAAGAAGCTCAAACCCGGCGCCCTGGTGAGCTTTGGGGAAGGCCGCCTGACGGGGGAAATCCAGGAACCCACCCCGGCAGGGGGCCGCATCGTGGCCTTCACCTGCCAGGGCACCATGGAGGAGGCCCTGGACCAATTGGGCGAAATGCCCCTCCCCCCCTATATCCACCAAAAGCTTGAGGACAAGGAGCGGTATCAAACGGTGTACGCCCGGGAGATAGGCTCCGCAGCGGCCCCCACCGCAGGGCTGCACTTCACCCCTGAACTGCTGGAGCGCATCAAGGCCAAAGGGATAGATATCGTACCCGTGCTGCTCCACGTGGGACTAGGCACCTTCCGTCCGGTGAAGGCGGAGAACGTGGAAGACCACGTGATGCACGCCGAGTTCTACCAGGTCACCCCCCAGGCCGCCCAGCGGATCAACGAAGCCCGGCGGCGGGGCGGCCGGGTCATCGCCACCGGCACCACCAGCGTGCGCACCCTGGAATCCGCCGCTACGCCTGAGGGCGAACTGCTGCCCCAATCGGGCTGGACCCAGATCTTTATCACCCCTGGCTACACCTTCAAAATGGTGGATGCCCTGATTACCAACTTCCACCTGCCGGGTTCCACCCTGGTGATGCTGGTCAGCGCCTTCCTCGGCCGGGAGCCTACCCTCCGCGCCTACCGCCAAGCTGTCCAAGAAGGCTACCGCTTTTTCTCCTTCGGCGACGCCATGTACATCGGCTAGCGCTGAATCTCCATTCCCAACGGCCTCCAGTGACGCAGCGGCTTCCACCGTCGCGGCACTGGAGGCCGTTGTTTCACCCCCGCGCCAGCGCGGATGGCGGTTCCAAGGGGGGCGCCCCGCTCCCGACGCCGAGTCAACAGCCCGCTCCGGCGAACTTTTGCGTCCCACCGCCTCCCCGCAACGACCTGAACCAGCGCGGCGCCTACCGCCGCCGCACCGTTTCAGGCCGTTGCTCCAATTACGCGCTAGCGAGGATGGCGGTTCCAAGGGGGGCCATCCCCCCTTGGCGGGGGTCCAGGGGCGAGGAGTC
>DVHZ01000021.1 GCA_018711685.1 Candidatus Excrementavichristensenella intestinipullorum
GCGGAACGGCCAGGCCCCGCCTGGCCGTTCCGCGCCTACAGCGCGTTGCGGATGTACCGGGCCGGTGCGCTCCGGGTCCGGGTCAGCCACCGGGCCAGCTCCGCCCACCCCGCCTCAAATGCCGCCTGGGACGCGCTGTACCGCGCCCCCTCCAGATTGTTCAAGTCCACCTGCGCCGTCAGCCACTTCAGGTAGATGTCCGCATAGGGCCCCTGTATCAACAGCGCTTGCTCCCCCTCCGTCTCCGGCCCGTATCCGCTGAAATCCCCCGCCCCGCCCAGCAGCTGCTCCTGTATCCGCCCGTCCAATGCACTCAGCCAGCCTACCTTGTCCGCCCAGGCGTAGTCGTTGGGACGCAGCCGGTCCAGCCGCTCGATCTCGCCCCCCAGGGTCGCCGCCATCCCGACTCCCTCCCTTCCTTAAAGCACCGCTACCGGCGGATGCTCCGCCAGCGCCCGCAGCCGCAGCGCCAGCGCCCGGTCCGACGCCTCCGATTGCTGAATCACCTGAGCCACCGCCCAGGGCACCTCTACCGTCTTGCCCCGCTGAATGCTGTAGCGCTTGGCGTTCACGCTCACCAGCAGCTGCTCCGGCTTGCCCTTCTCCAGCGGCAGCCGGATGCTCACCGTGGCCGGACGCGCCTGGCGCAGCGCCTGGCGCAGATTGACCTGCTTGCCCATGTTCAATCCCTCCTTGTCTTTCTGTCGCCTCCAGCCTACCATACCTCTGCCCCGCCCCGCCACGGGCCCAATGTCCCCTATTTGTAATTGGCCGCGCTCTGTGCTATAATAGGGGGAGTATAGCATGGGGCAAAGGAAGTGAGCCGGATGAGCCACCAGACCGAATTGCGGCGGGAACGGGAATATACCGCTCAGGTGCAGCAGCTACTCATGGCCGTGGTGCAGCAGTATAAGGGCTATAGCCAGTATCACGACGAGAATATTCGCCTGATGCTCAGCGACGCCTGGGAAGAACTGCGGATGAAACCTACCGCTCTCTCTCCCCAGGACCTGCAGCAGTTGTCCGCCGAGATCGGCCATATCCTGGCCCGGCGCGCCTTCTCCGCCGATCTGGTTAAGCGCTACGAGCGCATGCTGCTGGAGCCCTTCTTCGCCCGCATTGATTTTGCCGAGGACGGGCAGAGCGAGCCCGAGAAGATCGTCATCGGCCTCTATAGCCTGAAAAACGAGAAGGGCCGCATCATGGTCCACGACTGGCGTGCCCCCGTGTGCAGCCTCTATTACGACGCCATGCCCGGCCCCGCCGGCTACAAAAGCCCTTCCGGCCTCATCCAGGGCCGCCTTACCCTCAAGCGCCAGTACCGCATGGAGCAGGGCCGCCTGCGTTATTTCGTGGATACCGACGTGTCCATCGGCGACGGCCTGCTGCTGGATATCCTCTCCCGGGCCACCTCCACCCACATGCGCTCCATCGTCAGCACCATTCAAAAGGAGCAGAACGCCGCCATCCGCCAGGAAAAGGCCCGGGTGCTGTGCGTGGTGGGCGGCGCCGGTTCCGGCAAGACCTCCGTGGCCATGCACCGGGCCGCCTACCTGATGTACCACCAGCGCTCCTTGCTGGAGGCCAGCCGGGTGGCCGTGCTCTCCCCCGGCAGCGCCTTTACCGAGTATATCTCCACCGTGCTCCCCGATTTGGGCGAGGAAAACGCCCAGGCCCTCACCCTGCGCCAGGTGCTCTCCCAGGCCCTGGGCAAGTCCTGCGAGACTCCCCTGAAGCAGACCGAGCGCCTGCTTCAGGGCGATCCCCTCCGCCTGGACAGCGTGGCCTTTAAGAGCGGGCCCCAGTTCGCGGAGCGCATTGAGCGCTTCTGCGCCGCCTTCCGCGCCCAGGGCCCCGCCCTGGAAACCCTAGCCTTGGGTAAAAGCGTGCTGGCGGAAAAGGAGGAATTGGAGCGGCTCTATCGGGTGGAGTTCCGCATGCTCAGCCCCGCCCTGCGCCTGGTCCGCCTCAAAACCGTGCTCTCCGACCGCCTGGAGAGCTGGGAGCATTCCCTGCGCAAGCAGTACGAGACCCGGCTGGTGAACAGCTACCGGGGCCGGGATTTGGATATGGCCACAGGGCTGGCCGTTTCCCAGCAGCTTCAGCCCCTCCGCGCCCAGATCCGCCAGATGCTGGAGCCCGATCCCCTCTCCCTCTTCGCCCAGGCCATGGCCGGCGCGCCCCAGGCCCTGGAGCAGGCTGCCCGGGAGAACGCCCAGGCCGGCCTCATCTGGTGGGAGGACGCCCCCGCCATCGCCTGCCTGCTGCTCAAGCTGGGCTTCGTTCAGCCCGACCGCCGCATCCTCCACCTGCTCATCGACGAGGCCCAGGATTACAGCGACGCCGCCCTGCGGGCGCTGCGCCTCTATTATCCCCGGGCCCACGTCACCCTGCTGGGCGATCCCAACCAGCGCACCTGCCCCGGTATGCCCCCCTGCCGTCCCGAGGATTGGGGCCCTTGCTTCGGCGAGCCCGACGCCCCCGTCATCCGCCTGAGCAAGTGCTACCGCTCCACCCTGCCCATCACCCGCCTGTGCAACGCCCTTCTTCCCCTGGGCGCCAAGAGCCAGGAGTTCGGCCGGGAGGGCGAGTCCCCCCTCATGCAGCCCTATTCCGAGGATGCCCTGCTGGAGCGCGCCGCCCAGTGGCGTACCCAGCCCAACCTGCGCACCATTGCCGTCATCACCCGCAGCCAGGCCCAGGCTTCCGCCCTGGCCAAGCGCCTGGGCGACTGCGTCCTGCTCACCGGCGAGGCCGACGACATGCTTCCCGACGCCGGCGGCCTGGTGGTGGGCAGCTATCAGGTGATGAAGGGCCTGGAGTTCGACGCCGTAGCCGTGGTCTGGCCCGGCTGTCCCCTCACCGAGGAGGAGCAGCGCCGCCTCTATACTGCCTGCTCCCGCGCCCTTCACGCGCTGTGCCTCTTTGCCGATCCTCAGCTCATTCGGGATTTGGCCATCGTTATATAGCGCGGGGAGCCCGCTTCGCGGGCCCGGGCGGGCCTCTGCGCTTCGCGCATAGCCCCGCCCGGGGAATGAACCCGTTCCCGTCCCTGCGGGCCGGAAACGGCTTCATTCCGGCCCGGGGCTGAACTTCGTTCAGCCCCGGGCTAGGGGGTTACGGGGGCCCGATTGCTAAAATCGCTGCGGCGATT
>DVHZ01000181.1 GCA_018711685.1 Candidatus Excrementavichristensenella intestinipullorum
GGCCCCCCTCCCCCGGGCCCCCGCCGTCAGGACGGCGCAAAGCCGGGCGGACTGGCGCCCGCCCGAACATGGCCGGACGGCGGGGCGTCAGGCATTTTTTCGCGCCACGGCGGCCTTGGCCTTCTGGACGATGTGGCCGGCAGTAAGGCCGAAGCGCTGCTGCAGGTAATCCTGGGGCCCTACCTCGCCGAATTCGTCCTCCACCGCCACGTACTCCAGGGGCGTGGGGCGGTTGGCAGCCAGGGCTTCCGCCACGGCGCTATACAGGCCGCCCACCTTGTTGTGGTTTTCGCAGGTGACCAAAGCTCCGGTCTGGGCGGCGCAACGAACCACCGCCTCCACATCCAGAGGCTTGACGGTGAACATATCCAGCACCTGGGCCTGGATGCCTTCGCCCGCCAACGTGGCCGCAGCCTGCATGGCTTCATGGACCATAATGCCGCAGGCGATTAGGGTCACGTCCCCGCCGGGGCGCAGTTGGATGGCCTTTCCAATTTCAAAGCGGCTGCCCGGCCGGTAGGTGAGGGCGTTGTTCTTGCGGCCCACCCGGATGTACTTGACGCCGGGCCGGTCCACGCACTGGCGCAGCAGGTCCTCCAGCATGGCCGAATCGGTGACATCCATCACGGTGGCCCCTGGAATGGCGCGATACAGGGCCATATCCTCAAAGGGCATATGGGTGCCCCCGTTAAAGGCGGCGCACACCCCCGGATCGCTGCCGATCATGGTCATAGCGTTGTGGGCGTAACCGGCGGAGAGAAACACCTGGTCGAAGCACCGGCGGGAGGCGAAGGTGCCGAAGGAGTGGGCGATGGGCTTGAACCCTACCGCCGCCAGCCCAGCGGCCACGCCGGCCATATTGGCCTCGGCGATGCCGCAGTTGATGGCCCGGTCCGGATGCTTCAGGTAGTAGCCATGGGTGCCGATGCAGCGCATCAGGTCGGCGTCCAGGTAGATCACCTGGGGGTCCTGGTCCAGCAGGCCGGTGATGGTCTGCCCCAGCACGTCCTTAAAGGCGCGGGGGTCTTTTTCCCCGGTGTATACGATGTGGATCATTGCTCCCCGCCTCCTTCCAGTTCCTCCAATTGGGCGCGCAGGCCGGCCAGCCAATTGTCGCACTGCTGGGCGGTCACGTTCAGGCTGTGGTTGTACTCGGTCTGTTCGACTTCCGGCACTCCGGCGCCCTTCACCGTATCCAGCACCAGGCAATGGGGCCTACCCTTCGCCTGAGCGCAGGCGGAAATGGCGGCCTGAATGGCCTCCACGTCGCCTCCGTTCACCTGCTGGGTATGGAAGCCGAAGGCGGAAAACTTGGCCGCGAAATCCAGGGGATTGAGGATGTCCTTCACCCGGCCGTCCAATTGCTTTTTATTCCAGTCCACGCACCAGATCATGTTGTCCAGGCCCCTGTGGGCGGCCAGCATCGCCGCCTCCCAGGGCTGGCCCTCGTCCAGTTCCCCGTCTCCCAGGATGAGGAACACCCGGCTGTCCAGCCCCTTGAGTTTATCCCCCAGCGCCATCCCCACCGCCAGGGACGCGCCCTGGCCCAGAGAGCCGGTGGTCATATCCACGCCGGGGGTCTTGGTGCGGTCGCAGTGGGAGGGAAAATGGGTGCCCGGTTGGTTCAATGTCTTGATCTCCTCGTAGGGGAAATAGCCTGACACCGCCAGGGCGGCGTACACCGCCGGTCCCGCGTGGCCCTTGGAACACACCAGTTTGTCCCGCTGGGGCCAATCGGGCTGCTGAGGGCGTACCCGCATCTCCCCGCCGTAAAGCACCGCCAGCAGGTCGCAAACGCTTAGCGCACCGCCCACATGGCCGAAACCCCTGGCTTTAAACTGCTCCACCGCGCCGATGCGTATCTTCAACGCCAGCGCCTGAAGCGCCTGGGTATGGTTCATATCGTCTTTCCTCCTTGTAAATATGATGTCCACCTTTTCTTCCTGCGCCGCCGGTACGCCGGACCGGCGGCGCTCAGCTGGGCCGGCGCTTCAACCAGCCCCCGTTTCATCCCCTGTCACCCTGGGCAAAGTAGAGCCGCCGTAGGGCATGGCCAGCACCGTGGCCTGGGGACCCAAGCGGGCCATGGCGGCATCGAAGGCCTGCTGGGCTGTGGGGAAGGGCACGAGAAAGAGGCTTTTCACAAAATCGGGCTCCATCTCGCTCACCAGGTAAATCTGGGCTTTTTCCAGCACCATGGCGATGGCCGCCGCCTTGTGCCCGCCCAGCTGGAACTCCCGGCCAATGCGCTCAATCATGCTGTGAGCGGTGGGGGCGCTGGTCATCCACTGTTCAAAGGTCTTTTCCCCCAGCCCCTCCTTGCAGGAGCCCATGAGCACCACCACGCCCCCCTCTTTCACGGCGTGCTTGGCGTTGTCCAGGGCCTTCTGGGTCTGGTACAGGTTGATATCCTTGGGCGCACCGCCTTGGGACACCAGCACGATGTCCGCCCGGCGGGGAATCCGCTTCAGGTAGAACTTGTCCAGGAACGCGCAGCCCGCACGGTGAGCGGCCACCTGGTCTCCCGCCACCGCCTTTACGATGCGCTTGTGCTCGTCCAGCACCACGTTGAGGATAAAATCGATTCCCACCATGGCCGCGGCTTCCTCGATATCCTCCCGCAGGGGATTGCCCGCCAGCCGCCCGGCGCAGGCCTCCTCCTGCACCATCATCCGGTGGTTCTCCTGGATGGCGGAGCGGGTAGACACCCCGGGCATCAGCGCCTTGCCGCCCCCGGAATACCCGGCGAAATAGTGGTATTCGATGTTGCCCAGGCATATGCGCCTGTCCGCCTGGGCCACCACCCGGGTGATATCCACCGGGGTGCCACGGCTGGTGCGGCCAAAGCTGACGCAATCCTCCGGGTCGCTGTCCATGCAGCGTATCCGGCCCATGGCCTGGGGTCCGGCCAGACGGGCCATCTCCTGGGGCGTATGCTTTCTGTGGCTGCCCAGGGCGAACACCAAGGTCACGTCCTGGTCCCTTACCCCCGCCGCTTCCAACTCGTCCAGCAGGGGGCCCATTACCTGCCAGGTGGGCATGGGGCGGGTCACGTCGCTGGTGACGATGGCGATCTTTTCCCCGGGCCGCAGCATGTCCCGCAGCCGGGGTGCGCCGATGGGTTCTTCCAGCGCCCGGCGCACTTCCGCCTCCCCGGTGAGACCCAGCTCCACCTGGTTGGGGGTCAGCACCCCCAGCAGGTTGTCCTGGGGCACCTCTACCCGCTCTACACCTTGGCCAAAGCCAAATTCCAGCATCATGGCCGGTCACCGCCCAAGGGGAAAACTTGGGCCGCGTGGCGCAGCGCCCTCACCACCGGCAGCTCCTCGCCGGTAAGGAAGCGGATCAGCGCCCCGCCTCCGGTACACAGATAGCCGATATCCTGGGTCTTTCCGTATTTCTTGGTGGCCGTCACGCTGTCGCCGCCGCCCACCACGGTGAAGGCCTGGGTATCTGCCAGGGCGTCCCACACCATTCGGGTACCCGCCTCGGTTTCCGGCTTCTCAAACACCCCCATGGGTCCGTTGACAAACACGGTCTTGGCCGCCCGGATGGCCCGCTGATAGGCCGCCGCCGTATTGGGGCCGATGTCCATGGCGCAGCCCTGGACGTACACCAAGTCCGTAGGCAACTGAATCTTGTCCCCATACCGCTCCAGCAGGGCCTGGGAGGATTGGATAAACTCCTGGTAGCCCTCCTTTCGGATGAAATCCAGGCTGGCCTGGCCGATGTCCTCGCCCTTGGCCGCCAGCAGGATGTTGCCCACCAATCCCCCCGTAAGCACCTGGTCCGCCGCGCCGCCCTTCAGCACCGTTTCCATCATCAGGAAGGCGTCGGCCACCTTGGCGCCGCCCAGCACAAAGACGCAGGGCCGCTGCGGCGACTGCATCAGCTGAGAAATGACGCAGTATTCCTTTTCAAACAGCCGCCCCATGCAGCTGGGCAGCAGTTGCTCGAATCCGCACAGGCTGGGCTGGTCCCGGTGGGCGGCGGCGAAGGCGTCGCATACGTACAGGTCTGCCAGGGGCGCCAGCTTGCTCACCACCTGGGTCTGGGCTTGCTGGGCGTGGGTCAGCTTTAGGTTCTTTTCAAACAGGGTCTGCTCCTCGGCGCAAAAGCGCACGTTATCCAGCAGCAGCGCCTCCCCGTCCTTCAGCTCCCGGATGGCCTGCCGGGCCAGGGGGCCGCACACGTCCTCAATCCACTTGACCTCCCGGCCCAATAGCCGGGACAGCACCAGGGCGTGGGGCCTGGTGGTATAGTAGTTCTTATACTCGATGTCGCTGCCCTGGTGGGCCAGCAGCACCACCCGGCCGCCTCCCTCCAGCAATTCCTCCACCGTAGGCACGCAAGCCTCGATGCGGTGGGTGCTCTTCAAGCTGTCCGTGGCCCGGTCTACCGGCTGGTTGATGTCCACCCGGCACAAAATCACTTTGCCCTTTACCGATACTTCGTCCAGGGTATGGATGCCAAAGCGCATATCCGCCCTCCTTCGGCGGCGGGACCGCCCCGCCGCCTGCGTACTGCCCCGGCCTTGATCCAGCCGGGAAACGATGGGAGGACGGGGGCGCGGCGCGCCCCCGTCCCGGGGATGCCGGCTGCCCGCCGGTCAGTGCTTTTTGAATTTGCCGATGCCCAGATAGCCGTTGGTGGCGCTGGTGCCGCTCTCCCGGTCTGGCTGCATCTCCATGGCGGCCCGGATGGCGTCCATGGTCTCGGGAATGGTCACCGACTCCTGGGGGATGTTGATGGCGAACATGATGTCGTTGCCGCTCTCCACGATGGAGTCCTTCCACAGGCCGATCTCGTACATGTCGCCCCGCCGGTTGCCCAGGTCCCGGGCGTACTTGAACAGGCTGGCGTTGCCCTTGAATCCCTCGTCGATGGACACCACCCGAATGCGGGGGTGGGCCTCAAAGCAGGCCAGCGCCTGTTCCCGGGTAATCTTCTTGCCGTCCCGGCCGCTGGCCAGCACGGTGATGATGTGGCCGTGGGTCACCGGGGTATGCACCAGGATGCCGGTGGCCTCCACATGGGGCATGATGGTCATCAGGTCTACTGCCTGATGGGAGGGGGCCTTGTCGATCTGCAAGGCGTTGGTCAGGCCCCGATGGTAGTCGCCGGGATCGGCCACCCGCCGGATGATGGTGATGGCCACCTTGCTCACCCCCACCGCCCGGTCCAGGGCGTCCACCGCCCGGATCAGGCCCGTGGTGTTGCAGCTGGTGAGCTTGAGGTAATTGGCCCCCAATCCCTTTTCATAGTTGGCGTAGCCGTGGAAGAACACGTCCGCCACCGCGTTTTTCTCTCCGCCCTGGAACACCGCCTTGCGGCCCATCTTTTCGTAGAGCACCTTGTTCTTGGCGCCTACCCCGCCGGGGGCGCTGTCCAGCATGATATCGACCTTGCCGATCAGGTCCTCAAAGCTGCCCGCTACCGGGATATCCAGCTGGTCGAACTGGGCCTTGTCCGCCCCTTCCACCAGGTACAAATCGTACTTCACCCCGTTGGCCCCGATCATATCCCGCTCCCGCAGCGCCTGAATGGCCAGGGTGGGCGCCAAATCGGCCACCCCCACCAGCTCCATATCTCCCTGCATGGCCACCCCGTCGGCCAACCGCTGGCCGATGGTGCCGTATCCCGCTACCCCTACTTTAATCTTTTTCATACCGTTTTTTCAGCCTCCTCGCTATCTGTTCCCGCCTCGCGGCAGGCCTCTGGCCTTCAGCCCCCCTTCAGGGGGCGCGCCGCCTCACGATTCCTCTACCTTGACCGGAACACCGCCCAGCTGCCAGGACTTTTTGGCCGCGATGGCAATGCGCACCGGCTGCAGCCCGTCAAAGGAGCCCACCGGGGTATCCTGGCCCTTTAGGCAAGCCTCCACAAAGCTGTTCTCCTCCTGAATAAAGGCGTCGTTGTAGCGCTCCAGGAAGAAATAGAGGGGCTTTTCCCTGTACACCCCGTCGCAGGTGTAATAGGTGGTGTTGTTGGGGGTTTCGTTTTCGGCGGCGATCATGCCCTTGCTGCCGAACACCTCCACCCGCTGGTCGTAGCCGTATACCGCCTGGCGGCTGTTGTCGATGACGCCCAGCGCACCGTTCTTAAAGCGCAGGGTGATGATGCAGGTATCCACATCCCCCGCCTGGCCGATGGCCGGGTCCACCAAGCAGGCGCCGAAGGTGGATACCTCCTCCACCTCGCTGCCCGACAGGTAGCGCACCATGTCGAAATCGTGGATGGTCATGTCCACGAAGATGCCCCCGGACACCTTCACGTAGCTGATGGGCGGGGCTTCCGGATCGCGGGAGGTGACCTTTACGATCTGTACGTCCCCGATGCCGCCTCCGGCCACCACGTCCCGCACGTGCTTAAAGTTGCGGTCGAAGCGGCGGTTGAAGCCTACCTGATATTTGACTCCGGATTCCTTCACCGCCTTGAGCACTTCCTGTATCTTGTCCAAATCGTGGTCGATGGGCTTTTCGCAGAAGATGTGCTTGCCCGCCTTGGCCGCCTCGATGGAGATGGGGGAGTGGGTGTCGGTGGAGGAGCAGATGAACACCGCGTCGATATTGGGGTCCTCCAATATGCGGTGGTAGTCCTCATACCAGGCGGGAATGCCCAGCTTGTGGGCCAGTTCCTTGGCCGCCGGGGCATGCACGTCGGATACCGCCATCACTTGGGCGTCGGGCACCCGATTCACCAGATTCGCGGCATGGAGCTTACCGATGCGCCCCGCGCCGATCATGCCAATGCGCAGTTTCTCGCTCATGATTCCTTCCTCCTCGTGCCTTCAGTTGTCGCGGCCTGTTTGCCGCCGTGTAGACCATCGCCGTTGGGTATGGCCGGGGCTTGGGTGGCCGGGGCCACCCAAGCCCCGGTCCGGCGGCCCGG
>DVHZ01000182.1 GCA_018711685.1 Candidatus Excrementavichristensenella intestinipullorum
GCGCCGCTAACCACCCCGAACATGGTCACCTGCATTAAGAAAGTGATCCGGTTAGCCTGAGTCACGCCGCCCAGCTTGATGTCCCCCAGCTGGCCGATCATCCAGTTGTCCACCACGTACATCAGCGCCACCACCAGGCTCTGGATGACGATGGGAACCGCTAGGCGCAGTACCCTATGGGCGAATTCCTTTTCCCAGTAAAAAAGCCGTCTGTCCAACATAGGCCGTCCTTTCGCGCCGCGCCTGCGGCCAGCTGTATATGGGACCGCCGCGCCTTAGCGCTCCGCCTCCCGCAGCACCGGGAATTGGGCGATGCGCCGGTCCGTAGCTCCGAAGGGCACCAGGGTAAGCACCCGCTCCTCGCCCTCCGCCTGAGGGGCGATGGGCGGCGGCGCGCAGTCGGCGCCCTCCCGCTCCCACGCCCGGGTGAGGGCGGCCTTGACCAGCACTCGGCTGAGGCTCTCCTCCGCCTTGGGCCGCTTCTCCTGCCCGCCGTCCAGCACCGCCTTCATGGGCTGCTGCAAATCCAAAGCCCAATTCCACCTCTGCTCCTTGTCCAGGTCCAACGCCATCAGCAGCGGCCCCATCTCTACTGCCGCCGACTGGTGGAACCAGCGGGTAATCCGGGGCTGCAGGTTCAGGTCCATCTCGATGGCTGCCTCTCCAGCCCACCGGCGGCGCACACAGGCGGTTTCCCCGCCCTGCATCTGCATCCATTCCCCGTCAGGCAGCTTGAGCATCACCTGGCCCGTCCATCCGGGTATCCGCAGGTATACCGGGAAATCGGTGGCGGCCCGGGTCTCCACCCGCACCAGAACCTTGCCGGAGAAGGGATAGCCCCCCTCCACGGTGAGGCGTACCCGCTCGCCCCCCGCCACGAAGTGCACCGAGCAGGGCGCATAGCCCATCAGGCCCAGGCCGCCGTCGCTGGTGGCATAGCACAGTCCCGAGGCGTAAGCCGCCAGGGCCTGATCCGCCAGGTCCAGGGGCCGGACCCGGAAGGGCAACGCACCCTCCGGGGCGTTATAAAAGCCGTGGGGGCCCGGCGTAGCGCTTAACTGGTTTACCTGAAGCAGGGCCTGCCGGGTCCGTCCCTCCCTGTCCCAAGCGGCTAGGGGTGCGTTGAGGGCAATCTTCTCGAACAGATCGCCCAACTGCCGGTCCTGTTCCTCTCCCATGGCCATTAGCGCCATAAGGGATTGGAGGGTCTCCGCCACGGCGCACAGATTGACGCCCCTGGCCGGGTCCGCCCCGGCCAGGTGGTCGTCGCCGGTAAACATGGACAGCGCCACCCCGTGCTGCTTCATATACTTGGGCCAGGCTGTACGCAGGGCGGAAACCTCTTTAAAGCCGCTCTTGAACAGATTGATCACCCCGGGGGTCTTCAGGCCAAAGGCCACGTCCACCGCCTGGGTCAGGTGATAGTCCCGGCCGCTCACCCGCTGGTTGAGCCCGTTCAGTTCACCTTCCCGGACCAGGCCCTCACGCAGCGCGCCCCAGGGCCGCTGCCGGGCCATGTCCCGGATGTGGGGAAAGATGTGCATCTCGTCTGTCCAGTCCAGGGTTTGGGCGGCCAGCAACTCGCACAACCTGAGCAGGTGCTTTTGCTCGGTCAGGTTGTACAGCCACAGGGCGCACAGCATGTTCTCCGCCGCCCGGGCGCAAGCCTTGCCGGTCAAGGGCTGGGTTGGCAGCGTCTCCAATTGAAAGCGGAAAAACCGGTCCATGGTCTTCAGGGGTTCCTTGTCTCCGGTGGCCATGAAATACTGGCGCATTACCCGCAGCATCAGCATCTTGGGCCACCAGCCGCAGCCGGCGGGCCCAAAATCCCCCTGAGACGTCTGGCTGGCCACTGCCCAGCTTACGAACCGGGCCACCACTTCCTTGAGCCCTTCCCGTCCGCTGGCATAGGCAATCACCGTCAGGGAAGCCAGGGCCTCCGGCGCCCGCTCCCCGTCGTCCAGGCTCCCGCCCAGCCAGGCGCTGTCCCCCGCCACGCCGGGAAAGCGGAGGGCCAGGTCCCGTTCCAGCGCCTCCGCCTGGCCCTGAATTTGGGCGTCCAACCAGCCCTGGGGCTGCACGGCTCCCAGGGGCAGCGGGGCGAAACGGTTGGGCGGCAACGGAGATTTGTTGAAGATGGCCCGTGCAATCATGTGGATTTCCCCCTTTGGTCGGTTGGGTAATAGGTAATCAGTTCGCATTCCAGCCGTCCGTTGTAAAACCGGCGGCGCTTGTCTCCCCTGCGGCCCAGGGCCCGCTCAAAGCCCGGATCGGCGGTGATGGCGCTCAGGCTCCACCCAGAGGCGCGCTCTTGCAGCAGCCCCAGCTGCCGCGCCACCGCCCGGGCGGCCCGGAGATCGCCCAAGCGCTGGCCGTAGGGCGGATTGGTGAGCAACGCCCCCGCCTCCTCCGGCAGGCGGACCTGGCGCAGGTCCAGGCATTCCAGGCGAACCCGTCCCGCCAGCCCGGCCTGGCCCAGGTGCCGGCGGGCCAGCTCCAGCGCCTGGGGGTCGATGTCCGAGCCCGCTACCGCCAGGGGTCGCTCCCACCCGGCCCGGTATCGTTCCTGGGCCTGGCGGCGGCAGTCCGCCATGGCCTGGCGCGGCGCGCCGGGCCAATCCTCCATGTGAAAGCTGCGGGTGAGCCCCGGCGCCCGGTCCAGAGCGATGTAGGCCGCCTCGATGAGCAGCGTGCCGGTGCCGCAGCAGGGATCGTACAGGGGCATCTGGGGCCGCCAGGGACAGCACAGCGCCAGAGCGGCGGCCAAGGTCTCCCGCAGGGGCGCTTCGCCGTTCCAGGTGCGGTAGCCCCGCCGGCTCAGCGCCGGGCCCGAGGTATTCAAGGCGATGGTGGCGATGTCCCCGTGGAGCATCACCTCCACCTGATGCACCGCCCCGGTTTCCGGCATTCGCTGGTAGCCGTAGGCTGCCTTCATCCGCTCCGCCAGCGCCTTTTTGGCGATGGACTGGCAGTCCGACGGGCTCATCAGCTGGGAGCGGGCGCACTGGGCGCACACTGGCACCTGGGCGTCCTTGGGCAGAATGTCCTCCCAGGCCACCGCCCGGACGCACTGGAACAGCGCCTCAAAGCTGCGTACCGGCTGCCGGGCCATCACCAGCAGCACCCGGTCGGCTGTGCGCAGCCACAAATTGGCCGCGAAAGCCTGGGCCAGATCGCCCTCAAAGGCCACGCCGCCTTGCTCCAGGGGCTTGATCCCCTGGACACCCAGCCGCTGCAAGTCCCGCTTGACCAGCCCCTCCAGCCCAAAGGCCGCGCTGGCGATCAACTCCATGGCCCCTTTCACCGCCCCTCGTCTATGGCCTACCATTGTATCAGCACAGGCCCCTTTTTGTCGAGCAATATCGTGATAAGTTTATTGGCAGACCCCTTTTGCCCCATATTTCCTACTAGTTTTATGGTAAACCGCACCTTCTTCTCTCTTGACAGAAAAACCCATTGCCGATATACTCAACTATGGATAGATTTGTCAAGGAGGCCGATCATGAAAAAGATACCCATCCTGGCGCTGCTGCTTGCGCTTACGCTATGGGCGCTTCCGGCGAAGGCCCAGGTGGTCCTTCCCTTCTCCCTGACCCCTAAAGCCGCCGCCAAGGTGACCATTCTGCCCAGCACCGTATCCATCAACGACGGAGCTACCCGCCAGCTCACCGCCCGGGTCCAAAACGCCCAGGGCGAACCCGTCATCCGGTGGACCGTGGAGCAGGGCGAGGGCGTGGTTTCGGTGGACGCCAACGGGCTGCTCACCGCCCTGGAGCCGGGCACCGCCTATGTGCGGGCCACCGACCTGGTCACGGGCGCCACCGCCCGGCGCAAGGTGACGGTCAAAAAAGTAAAGGTCAACTCGGTCAAACTCAATTGCACCACCATCGCCCTGGAAAAGGGGGAAACCTACGACCAACTCACCGCCACCATCAAGCCGGCCAACGCCACCGTCCAGGAGGTGACCTGGTCCAGCAGCAAGCCCTCCGCCGTCACGGTGGACCAAAACGGCGTGCTCACCGCAGTAGGCTCGGGCACCGCCACCATCACCGCCAAGGCGGGCGGCAAAAAGGCGGTGTGCAAGGTGAAAGTGGTGGAGCACTACGCCACCTTTACTCTGTCGGCGGTGGGCGACGTGATCATGGGGGGCGACCCCGCCGTGACCAGCGCCCTGAACCGCTCCACCCGGGACACCTTCGCCCAGTTGCTGAGCACCTATGGCACCAGCTATCCCTTCAAAAATGTGCAGCAGGTATTCCACGCCGACGATTTGACCATCGCCAACCTGGAATGCGCCCTGACCACCCGCATCGACTATAAGGACAAGACCCATACCCTGGTGGGCGATCCCTCCTATGCCTACATCCTCAAGCAGGCGGGGATCGATGTGTGCAACCTGGCCAACAACCACTCCAAGGACGTAGGCGTGGGCGGCTATAACGACACCAAGGCCGCCCTGAACAGCGCGGGTATCAAGTTCAGCGGCTTCAGCGAGGACGGCATCGTCACCCTCAGCAAAAACGGCATCACCGTGAAAGTGGGCTTCGCCGGATTCCAAACCCCTACCCCGGAAGCGTCCATGCGGGCCCGGGTAAAGGCGCTGAAAAAGCGCTGCGACATCGTGGTGGTCTCCTTCCACTGGTGCGATACCACCGAATGGGCTTCCAAGATTTTCGCCAGCGACCGGAAAATGGCCCAGGCGGCCATCCAGGCCGGGGCGGATTTGGTGCTGGGCAGCCATCGCCACGTGCCAGCCGGCATCGAGCGCTACCGGCGCAAGTATATCGTGTACGACTTGAGCAACTTCGTGGTGGGCATCAAGCACAAGTCCTCCGGCGGCCGTCCCCTCACCGATTCCATGATCTTCCAGTGGACCTTCCAGGTGGACGACACCGGCTATCTGGCCGACGCGGGCATTCAGGTGATCCCCTGCACCACCACCACATCCACCCAGCTATACCCGGCCACCGACGATTTCGGCGACCTGGGCGCTCCGGTGAACGACTGGCAGCCCGCCATCCTCACCGGGCAGGAGGGCCAGGCGGTGCTTTCCCGCATCCAGGCCATGTCTACGGTCACCATCTCCTAGCGCCCCCTTTCGTAGGCGCTGTGGGATAATGTATTGATTCCAAGGAGGAGGATTTCCATGAACCATCGGCTTTCCCGCATCCTTTCCCTGGCCCTGGCCCTGTTGCTGGCCCTGGCCTCCACCGCCCTGGCGGAGCCGGTGACGCCCGTATACCCCCGCTCCCTCAAGATGAGCAAGGCCAGCGCCACCATCACCATCAAGCCCAACGCCGCCAACACCCTACAGCTGTCGGTGAGCACCAACCCGGCGCTGTCCAGCCTCACCGAAAAGGTGAGCTGGACCAGCGATGACGAGAGTATCGCCACCGTGAATGAAAACGGCCTGGTGCAGGCGGTGGGCGCGGGCAAGGTCCGCATCCGCGCCTCCATCCAGGGGGCCAACAAGGTGCTCAGCGTGGCCTGCAAGGTGACGGTAAAGGAGGTCAAGGCCACCTCCCTGAAGCTCGCCCCCAGCGATCAGGTGGTACTGGACCCCTCCAGCTCCAGCGACCGCACCACCACCATCAAGGCCACCGTCAAGCCCACCAACGCTTCTTTCCAGCAGGTAAGCTGGTCCAGTTCCGATCCCAGCGTGGCCACCGTGGATGAAAACGGCCAGATTACCGCCGTGTCCAACGGCTCTTGCACCATCACCGCCACCGCCGATAAGGGCCGCAAGAGCGCCCAGATCTCGGTGATCTGCCGTGATAAATCCGACATGGTGCCCATCGTCCTCTCCCTGGGCGGCGACATCGTGTTGGGCGGCGACAAGGGCAAGAAGACCGACAAGCGCTTCGAGCAGATGATCAGCCAGTCCGGCTCCCCGGATTACGGCTATGTGTTTAAGAACCTCAAAAAGGTGTTCTCCAAGGACAATCTGACCATCCTCAACCTGGAAGGCCCCCTGAAGGGCGGCGGTACCCCCCGCAAGCCCGACCGGGAATTCAACTTCTACGGCAAACCCGAGTACGTAAATATCCTTACCGAGGGCAGCGTGGAAGTGGTGAATATCGTCAACAACCATATCTACGATTACAACACCAAGTCCCAAACCCGCAACATCCTCTCCTCCGCGGGCATTACCATCAGCGATGACTCCATGAAGAACACCAGCTATACCACCGTCAAGGGCGCCAAGATCGGCTTTATCGGCTTCCAGACTCCCACCAGCGCCTCCACCATCCGTTCCAAGGTGAAAAAGGCCAAGGCCACCTGCGATATCCTGGTGGTGTCCTTCCACTTCTGCGACGTGAAGGAGCACACCTACGCCGTGCGCTCCAGCCAGATCACCCAGGCCAGGGCTGCGGTACAGGCGGGCGCCGACCTGGTGCTGGGCCATCATCCCCATGTGCCCAGCGGCATTGAGGTGTATGACGGCACGTACATCTATTATAGCCTAGGCTCCGTGGGCAGCTCCGGGCCCAAGTTCAAGTACCTGAACTTTATCGCCCAACAGACCTTGCTGTGGGATCCCGCTACCGGCTATGTGGAAGCCCAGGTGCCCACCATCTACCCCATTTCTCCCAGCGGCACCTATGGCAAAGATGACGAGAACAATTGCCAGCCCATCCTGCACAGCCCCAGCGACGCCCGCTACGCCGAGCTGTTCGACATCATTGATACCCAGTCCAACCGCGGCTCCCTGAACCCGGCCCCCTACATCAAGGGCGTGCCGTAAGGAAAATTTCCCTTGCATTCCCGTCCGCCAAGGCCCCGCTCAACCGCGGGGCCTTTCTGATTCTCCGCCAGACCCCGCTTCAACTGCGGGCCCCTTCCGCTCCGCCAGCCCCCGGCTTTTCCTCCAAAGCGCCTAACCGCTTCCGCCTCCATCCCCATAGTCTCATCCCGCAGGGCTCCCCCACAGGGAAGGGGCAAACGCTGTGATCAGATCCTTCTGCTTTTTCAGCACGCCGATGAACCAGCCCATAGCGGCCCGACATGAAACATGCATACAAGGATGAAAAGTTCAATCAAATCGGGAATGGACAGGAAAAAGCCCGCCCTTTCTGAGGGCGGGCCTTGGTGCCGGAAGTGGGACTTGAACCCACACGGTGTCGCCACCAACGGATTTTGAGTCCGTCACGTCTGCCATTCCATCATTCCGGCACGATGCGAATACTATTGTAAGGCATTTTCGGGAAAAAATCAAGATGCCCCGCAAATTTTTTTCTCGCCAGGCAAAACATGCAACCTGACGGAAATTTTTGCGTCAAAAAGGAAGAAAGCGGCATAAACCGGCGGGTTTGCCTGATCTGTTGGCCCCGTTGGAAGGGATTGCCGGCACAATCGTTCCGCCGCCATTGCGCTGGAGAGGGGAAATGGCGTATAATAGCAGGTGGAAGAGAGGTGAAGGATGTGCAGAACACCGACGAGCAGCGCTTGATCCATCAAGCCGCGCGCGGAGAGGCAGCCGCCTTCGAACAATTGATGCGCCAGCACGAGGGCCGTATGTACGCCGTGGCGCTGCGCATGTGTGGCAATCGGGAGGATGCTCAGGATTGCCTCCAGGAAGCCATGCTGCGGGTCTACCGGGCCATGAGCGGCTTTAAGGGCCAGTCCTCCTTTGCTACTTGGGTGTATCGGGTAACCATGAACACTTGTCTGGACGAGCTGAGGCGGCGCAAGGTGCGCACCGCCTCCTCCTTGGATCAGCTTTTGGATGCCGGTTGGGCCCCCGCCGACGAAACCGATAGCCCCGAGCGCCATTCCATCGCCGCGGAGCAACGGCGTATGCTGGAGCGGGCCATCGCGGGCTTGCCCGAGGACATGCGCGCCGCCATCGTGCTCAGGGATGTGCAGGGCTTCAGCTACGACGAAATCGCCAAGATCCTGGAGGCCAATGTGGGCACCATCAAATCCCGCATCAGTAGGGGCCGGGAAAAGCTCCGGGAAGTATTGATGCGGCAACCGGAACTTTTCGGCCGTTATCCAGTCTAAATTGTTAGGAAGGAGGGGAGCGCATGACAGGTCAAATTGACTGTAAATTCTTCACGGAGCATCTGGATTCATACCTGGACAGCGAGCTGGACCAAGCCACGCGCCAGGAGATGCACCGGCACGCGGCCAACTGTCCGTCTTGCGGCGAGTGCCTGGAGAGCATGACGCGCCTCTTGACCATGTGCGCCGAGATGGACGAGGGGTTGTCCGTCCCCCTGGAGGCGCAGGCCGCCTGGCGCAAAGCGGTGCGGGCCGAGGCCGCGTCCAAAGAGCGGAAGGCCTCCAGCAGGGGCGCGGTTTTCCGGCGCTGGACCGGCGGCATCGCCGCGGCGCTGGTCCTGCTGGTAGGCGGCACTTTTGCCTACCGCATGGGCGACGGCGCCGCCCCCATCACGTTGCCCAGGGAGCCCAGTTACGTAGATTCCACCATGCCCAACTATTATGCGGGAACCCGGATGGCGACTGCGGGCAGCGGGCAGGCCATTCCGGCGCAGATGCGCATGGAAACCGACGGGGCGGTGACCAGCGGCCAGGACGCTGTAAACGACGCCGTGTTTATCGACGAGGCGGCCGTTTCTCAGGAGCAGACCGCCGCCGTGGAGGAGGTCCAGGGCGAACAGGTGGTGCTGCGCACCGCCGAGCGCACCTTGGAGAGCTCCAGCTTTGACCAGAGCCTGAGCTATATCCAGAACCTGGTCACCGAGTATCAGGGCTATTTCGAGCAATCCACGGTGGATGGGCAATCCTTTGAGGAGGGCGGCCAGGGCAGAGCGGCCGAGCTGTCCATCCGAGTTTCGTCCGAGAGCCTGGACGACTTCCTCACCTCCCTGGACGCGGTTTGCACCGTGACCTATAAGAGCGAGAGCGCTCAGGATATCTCCGACCGCTACTACGACGTAGAAACGCGCCTGGAGAGCTATAGGGTGCAGATGGAACGGCTCAACCAGCTGCTGGGTTCCGCCAGCTTGGAGGATATGCTGCTGCTGGAAGACAAGCGTACCGAAGTGCAGCAGGAGATCGACAGCCTGGAGGGCCAGCTGAAGAGTTGGTCCAGTCAAGCCCAGCTTTCCACCGTTTACGTCACGCTGCGGGAAGTGAAGGTCAGGGACCAGGTTCGCTCCACCGGCGATAGTCTGGGCGAACGGGTCAAGACCGCCTTCTACGATTCCGTCAACTGGCTCAACGGCTTCCTTCAGGACGCCGCCGTGGTGTTGGCCATCGCCGCCCCCGTGTTGGTGGTGCTCATCCCCATATTGGTGGTGGTCTGGGCCATTGTGGCGGGCGTGCGCCATCGCAAGGGACGCAAGCGGAAATAAGCTCAACATGCGTATAAGTGGGGCTGTTCCACTGTACAGCCCCATTTTTATACCCTATTTTCCTTAAAAGGAGGGATTTATCATGAAAAAACTGGGAATTATGCTCTTTGTCGCGGTTCTGACCCTCGGATTTTGTACTGCTGCCCTGGCGGATACGGACATTTCCGCCACTGGCACCGGTCAAGTATCGCTGACGCCGGATACTGCCAGCGTATATTTGGGCGTGAGCGCCACCAACGCTGATGCCGGACAGGCTCTTATCCAGGTCAACGAAGCCCTGAGCCAGGTGCGTCAAGCCCTCTCGCAAGCCGGTGTGGACCCTTCCGATGTGTCCACCTCCAGCATTGATATGTATACCCAGATCGATTACAGCAGCGATGAGGAACGGATTTCCGGCTATGTGGTGTCCCATCGCCTCACCGTAGTGGTCCGGGATACCAACCAGCTGGGCGCGGTCATCGACAGCGCCGTGTCGGCAGGCGCCAACCAGATCAGCGGCATTTCCCTCTCCGCTTCCAACAGCGAGGAAGCCTATAACCAGGCGCTGGCCATTGCGGTGCAGAATGCTCAAGCCCACGCCCAGTCCATTGCCCAAGCCGCCGGTATGTCCATTACCCAGCTCAAGGAGCTCAACGAGTCCGATACCTACGGCTACAATTACGGCGGCGTGGAGAACTATGCCGTTGCCGACGGAAGCAGCAGCACCCTGGTGGATATAGGTACCCTGACGGTGAGCGCCACCGTAAGCGCCGTGTTTGAAGCCCAGTAATCCTTGCCCTTCCGGGCTTTCCAGCAAGTTGGTTCCCTGAAAGGAGCGGCCGTCCCGCAGTTGATCGCCGGGGCGGCCGCCCCCTTTTTTTCCGGATGCCCCCGCCGCTCCATTCCATGGGGGCGCGGCTTTTTTATCCTCCACCCACCGCGGGGACAAAGCCGTCCCATGGCTACAGGGGGCGTTATCCCTCTGGCTGGCGGACAAGGCAGCTTTTCCGGTCGGGCAACCCCGCGCTCTAGAGCCTCTCTTGACGGCAGCGCCGCCGTACCCGATGGGATGGTCCCATAGCTGGAAATTTATGCGGGGACAATTTTATTAAAGAAAAGAAATGTCCTTGTACGAAAATTGCGGTAGGATCAGCTTTTCCTTTTCGACCTGCACACCCCGGAACCGGTGCGCCATTTTTCCTCGGGCCACGGACGCTGTTATCTGGCGGACCGCGCTTACGCCAAGGGCTCCCACAGGGCGTATACGCTGAAGCGGGGCGCTGGATTTACTTTCCGCCTCCCGCCTTCCCTAGTCAA
Organism: Candidatus Excrementavichristensenella intestinipullorum; assembly: GCA_018711685.1. Classification (GTDB taxonomy): domain Bacteria; phylum Bacillota; class Clostridia; order Christensenellales; family Aristaeellaceae; genus Excrementavichristensenella; species Excrementavichristensenella intestinipullorum. The sequence continues at coordinate 10,617 of DVHZ01000182.1, forward strand.
GCAGTTCACCCCTCCCCAACGCGACCAACGAATGGATAGGCCCTGTTTGCCCAGGAATCCTTCAGCGTCCACGGCTATTTCCGATACCGGCGCAAGGTCTATGGGATACGGCTGGCGGGAACGTTGCTGTCCCAGGAGACGCGGGACGCGGCTGTACAGCGCTCACGGTAAAAATCTGGAAAGAGGCAGAACCAGTCCAGGCCCAGTACGCCGGAATATGTCCGTTGGATTGCGCTAGCCACAATTCTATCCGATGCAGGGCTAAGTATCTGTAAAACCTACCGGAGGCCATGGCAGACAGAGCGCCTCTTTGGGAGCAGCCAGACGCTTTTAAACCTACTTTGTCGCTTACTTTTAAGTTCCCAGCTACGGCTTCCCCGGCCCCCATAGGTCCGCCCGACGATGGACCTCCCGGCCCGCTCCACGGCTCCCGGCGGGCAGGAGGGGCCCCGTCCTCCTGCCTGCCGGGGGGCTGGCGCGGAGCGCGCCTTTGTGGTATACTGCTCCTATGGATGAAAGAGAAAAAGCCGCTTTTGCCCGGCTGTTGAACAGCAAAAATTATCGAGAGATATGCCCCCAGGCGCTGGAGCGGGTCTTCCTGCAATCTTTGTCCCGTTACTCCAGCCTCAAGGAGGCGGACAAGGCTGCCCGCTCGGCGCTGCATCAGCTCGCCGGGGCTTTCATGACGCCGGAACAGCTGCGGGCCGCAGGCGAGTGCCTGGCCCGAAAGGACCTGGACGGGGCCCTGAGGCTCCATGCCTCCACCCGGGAACGGCCCGGTTGGCGGGAAGCCTATCGCCGGATCTTTGCCTGCACCGGTCAACCGGAGCTGGTGCTGGACCTAGCCTGCGGCCTCAACCCCCTCTGTCTGGGTGAGCTGGGGATAAGCGCCCTGGGGCTGGACGTCCACGGCGGCGCGGTGGCCCTGGTAAACCGGTGGGCCGGCGTCATGGGCTGGGATGTGGGTTGCCGGCAAGCCGATCTGCTCAGCGGCCCGGACCTTCCCTCCGCCACCCTGTGCCTGATGATGAAGCTGTTGCCCGTGCTGGAGCGCCAGCGCCGGGGCGCGGGAGCCGCCCTGCTGGCCTCGGCTCCGGCCCGGTGGAAACTGGTTACCTTCCCCACCCGTACCCTGGGCGGCCGTCAGGTAGGCATGGCGCAACAGTATTCTGCCTGGCTACAGGCGCACATGCCCCCAGCCCATCACATAGCCTCGACCTTCCAGCAGGACGGCGAACTGTACTTTCTATTGGAGGATAGCCATGGCTGAATTGTACGTGGTGGCTACGCCCATCGGCAATCTGAACGACCTAAGCCCCCGCATGGCCCAGGCGTTGGCGGACTGCCACCTCATCGCCGCAGAGGATACCCGGGTCACCATGAAGCTGCTCAACCACCTGGGCCTAAAAAAACCTTTGATCTCCCTCAACCGCCATACGGAAGGCCAAAAGGCGCCTGGCCTGGTGGCTCGAATGGTAGAGGAAGACCTGACCGTGTGCCTCACCTGCGACGCAGGAACCCCCGGCATCTCCGATCCCGGCGTGCCTTTGGTGGCCCAGGCCATTGAGGCGGGCATCCGGGTAACCCCTATATGCGGGCCCAGCGCTTTCACCGCCCACCTGTCCGCCTGCGGTTTCGATACCCGCTCCTTCGGCTTTTATGGCTTTTTGCCCCGGGAGAAGGGGGACTTGGCCGCCAAGCTGGAGCAAATCGGCCGTACCGGGCTGAACGCGGCGGTATTCTATGAATCCCCTCACCGGGTCATCGGGTTGGTGGAGGCGATAGGCGCGGCTTATCCCCAATGCCGCCTATCGGTGGCCTGCGATATCTCTAAGCGGTACGAAGTCATTCTCACCGGCCCTTGGGCCCGGGTGCTGGAGCAGCTTCAATCCAACCCCAATGTAGAAAAGGGAGAGTATTCCCTGGTGGTGGAGCTTCCTCCCGCCTCCCCCCGCTCGGAGCCTGCCCCTCTGTCTGCGGAGGCACGAATATTGACGGCCATGCTGGAGGGCCGGGACTTGGACCAAGCGGTTCAGGAGGCAGCGGAACAGGGGTATCCCCGCAACCAGTTATACCGGGCCAAATTGAAGATCCGCCGTTTTCTGGAGGGAATGGGCGGGGAATAGCGTCTTCGGAAGATATACCGGCAAAGGGTCCATCAGGAGGGGCTTGCCCTTTTCTCTTTGCCAGGCTGTTGTATCCCTCCGTCTTCGGTGGAACGGATTATTTCCTTTGGGGACAAAACTTCCGCCACTTCTGAGCGGCGATCGCTTCCCCGCCGATTCCGGAGCATGAAACAATACCCCACCCGCCGTCTCCCCTGGGCCGCCTAAGGCGGCCCAGGGGAGACGGCGGGTGGGGCGGGGCGCGAAGCGCCCCGCCCCAAAAATAACACTCCTCTCCCGATGAGTCAGAGGGAGAGGATGGGCAAGGAGCGTAAGGCATCAGGCGGCCGGCGCAGGGATGGGCGTGGGTTCAGCGTCGGGGGCGGGGGTAACCTGGATCTCCACATCCAGCGCATCGGCGGGAACCGGTGTGGGCGCCAGCGCGTTGATCGCCGCTTCCAGGTCGGCTTGAGCCTGGGTCAATTCCGCCTGCAGCGCCTGAATCTGCTGGGCCTGTTGGGCAATATCCTGCTCCTTCTGGGCGATGGTTTCCTCCATCTGGATTTGGGCCTGATTGGCATCGTCCTGGGCCTGTTGGGTCTGGGCCTGGCTCTCCTCCAGCTGGAGTTGGATGGCGCTCACGCTATCCTGAGCCTGCTGGAGCTGGGCCTGGGCGGTTTCCAGCTGGGCGCTGAGCTGTTGAACCTGGGCCTGGGCCTGCTGGGCCTGGGCCTGGGCCTCCTGGGCCTGGGCCCGGGCCTCTGCGGCCTGGGCCTGGGCCTCCTGAGCCTGGGCCTGGGCCGCGCTCAGCGCGGCCTCAGACTGCTCCTGGGCTTCTTCCATTTGCTGGGTAGCCTGGCGAAGCTGCTCCTCCTTGTCCGCCAGTTCCTGGTTGAGCCGTTCCATTTCCGCCTCGTTCTGGGCGATGGTTTCGTTGAGCTGGTTCATCTGCTCGGTCATTTCATCCAGAACTCCCGCCTGCTCGGCGGCCTGGCGCAGCTGGTCCCGCAGGCCGGTCAATTCCTCCTGGGTCTGGGTTAGCTGGCTCTCCTTTTCCTGGATGCTTTGCTGGGCGGCTTCCAGCTCAGCCTGGGCGTCGCCGATCTGGGCCCGGGCGGTTTCCAACTGGGCGTTGGCCTCATCCAGCTGCTGCTCCAGACTGGTCTGCACTTCGGCCAACTGGGCTTCCTTTTCTGCAACCAAAGCCTGCTGCTCGGTAAGCTGACCGCTTACCTGGTCCAGGGAAGACTGCAAACTGCCCAGATTGCTCTGCCCGACGACGGCCCAAATGATCACCCCAATCAACGCCAATGCTAGGATGACCACCACCGCCTTGATGTTCTTGCTCATGTGCGCCCTCCTCTAAAATGAACTTACTTTTATATTATAGCATACCCAAACAATTTTGACTACCCAAAGGATGAACAAAATCGCAGTTTATGGTTATATTCACAAAACCAGCGGCTATAAACAAGCCGCCCCGCCAAAAGCGGGACGGCTCCGGGGTAGCACTGGCTTCAGTTGACCACGAAGGACTTGATCTCCTCCAGCAAGTCATCGCAGTTGTCGTCATAGATCTCCAGGGTGACAGGTTTGGACAAGTCCAGGCTGAATATGCCCAGGATGGATTTGGCGTCCACCACATGGCGGCCCGCCCGCAGATCCACATCGTAGGCATAGCGGTTCACAATGTTTACAAAGGACTTGACGTTTTCAGCAAGGCTGAGCTTGATGTTAACCGCTTTCATAGGCAATGCCCTCACTTCGTTCGCATAGGCGCGTGGTGTTTATGACAATATAGCGCACCGGACAATTTTTTTCAAGCAGGTTTTAGTGATTAACCTAACTTTTCATTTTGCTCCAAGGGATTTTTTTATGGCAAAATTTTATAGTACAGGCAAAGAAAGTTGCAGTCTCTTTTCTAAAAAAAGTGCCTAACGCGCTATACGCCCCTTCATATTCTTGATTTCCTCCCATTTTTTAACAAACCCCATATCCGTTCTAGAAAACGCCGGTGCCGGCGCAAAGGGCGTAAGCCGGCGCATCCGGGGGGTTTTGTCCAAGGTTTCCGATGCGGAACGCCCATCTCTCGCTTCGACTCCCCCAACCCAATGGTGGCGCAACCCGGCCGCCTACGCGCTGAACCCAAGCGCCCCCAAGTCATCGATGCGGGGGGCCGGCTCACTGGGGTGCCCAGTCCCCTCCTTCCCGTCCCCCCCTTTCCATGGGTCTTAAGACGCGAAGCCGGGGAGGATGCGCTCCTCCCCGGCTCTTTTATTCCAACGCAAGCCCCTCCCCAAGGGCCTATGTTATCCGCTACGCCGCCTGGTCCAGCAGGCCTTGAGCCCGCAAGTCGTTGGCGTTGAGGCTGGCCACGTTGGGGGTACGGCCATCCTCGCTGGTGGGGATGGCGATGATGCCGTCCCGCACCATCTGATAGATGGTCTGGGCGTCGGGATCGTCCAGGTCGGCGCCGACGATGCGCCAGTTGTTGTCGCAGTTGGGCACCAGCTCGCCCTTCTCCTGGGCATAGACCGAGATCAGATCCCGCACCGCCGGAGTATCGGCCAGATCGATGGTGGAGTCGAACACCAGTCCGGCGGGGTCCAACAGGCCCGCCGTTACCAAGCCGCCGTAGCGGTAGTTGTTCAGCGCCAGCACCAGCTCCTGGTCGTCGGCCAGGGGTTCGCCCTGGTAAGTGACGTTGACGATGCGCTGTCCGGCGGGCTGGGAGATATCGATCTCGTAATTCACCCCGGCGAACATGTCGTAGTTGTACATGCGCATATCCGGATTGAAGGAGATGGTCACATCCCCGGGCACGTACTGGTTGAAGTAGTTGCCCGCGTGCTCCTCCATGATGGCCTTGAGTTGTGCGCCTGTGACCTTGACGGCCATCAGGGTGTTGTCGTACTTGTAGACGTTCACCGCGTCCTTTTTCTTGTAGTCGCCCTGTTTCAGGTCGCTGGCGGCGTCGAACAGCGCCGCCAGGGATACGTCGGCGCCGGTATAGTACATCTGCACTTCGTTGATCAGGTCCACCAGGGCGGTATCCTGCACCTGGGCGGTGGGAATGCCGGGCAGGTCGTTCCACTCCAAGGAGGGCAGGAAGTCGGCGGCCACATAGCCCACCACGGTGTTGGCATCCTTCACCGAGGCCTGGTGTACGTACTTCATGGCCTTGAGCAGTTCCGCGTCTTCCTCATAGGCAGAGGTGTCGATGAGCTCGGGGACTTTGTCCACCACGGTGAACTTGCCGTCTTCCTTTTGCAGGGTAATGGTCAGCTTGCACACGTTGGAGCCGTTGGCGCCGGGCTCCATGATGGCGACACCGTTTTCCCGAATCTCGGCGAAAGCCTCGTGGGCGTGGCCGATCATAAAGGCATCCACCTGGGGATAGGCGTCGGCCACCTCATACATGCCGGGGGTGCCGTACTCGCCGTCCCGGCCATAGTGTACCAGGCCGATGAGCACGTCCACCTGGTCCCGCAGCTCGGCCACCATGTTGCCGGTCTCCTCCATGGGGGTGGTAAAGGTCATGTTGTTATAGTGGCTGGGCGCGGAGGCCTCCCACTGGGTGATGTGGGGCGCGTCAATGCCGAATATGCCTACCTTGACCCCCTTCACCTCGAAGATGGAATAGGGCTTTTGCCAGCGGGTTCCGTCGGCGTTGTAGGCGTTGGCGATGAGCACATCGCCCTCGAAAAAGGAGATGGCCCGCTCCAGCATGTCAAAGTCGTAATTGAACTCGTGGTTGCCCAATTCCCACACGTCGTACCCCACGAAATTCATGGCGTTGATCATGGGATGGACCACGTCTCCGTTAAACAGGGAGATCATGTTGGCCTGGATGGAATCGCCGCAGTCCAGCAACAGCAGGTCCGGGTCTTTTTCCCGCTCGGCTTTGACCACCGAGGCCACCCGGGCCAAACCTGTGTTGGCGGTGGGAGCATCCACCGCATAATCGTAGGACGCAATGGAGCCGTGCAGGTCGCTGGATTCCAGAATGGTAATGGTGACGGTCTCGGCCTCGGCCAGCACGGCCGGGGCGCAGCTGAGCAGCATGGACAGGGCGATCAATACCGATAGAAGTTTCCTCATGCGAACCATAATGGCACCTCCTGACGTCATGTTGCGCGCTGCAGGCAAGCGGCACAGTTCCCCCTACCAATTTGCAGCCCTGTAACAGCGCATCCTCCGCCCACCCCTGGCCTTGGGGACTTGATGCCTTGCGCCAAGACCTACGCTGGCGTTTTTGGGCAGAGCTTTTGCTTTGCAGGGTTTTTACTTTTGGGCAAGGAAATGGCCGCGCCTGCTTTAGATACGCCTCTATTATATCATAATTTTCTCTATATTTACATACTTAAATTCCAAAAAGATACAAATTTTGCAAAAAAATATGTCTATTCCGAGGCCGCTATGGATTTGCCGTGAACTTTTTCCAGCTTCGGTGCGCCTAAATACATCATCTGGAATTTGGAGGAGCTTTGGCGTGGGCAAAAAAATAGCGCGATGGGCGCTGTGGGCGCTGATAGCGGCTCATGTGTGCGTAATTTATGCCTTGTCCGCCCAGGACGCCGATCTTTCCAGTCAAACCAGCGGACGGGTGGCCCGAGTGGTGGCTCAGATTTTCACCCCGGATTTCGATAGCCTGTCCCCTGCACACCAAGAGTCCGTCGTCGAGAGTTATCAGTTCCTTACCCGCAAGGCGGCCCATGTGGCAGAGTACGCCGTACTGGCCGGGCTCATTGTCCTAGCCCTTTCCCATAACAGGCGCGGCGCAGTATTTGGGGCCATGGCCGCCTCCCTGGGTTGCGCAGTTTTGGACGAACTGCATCAGATGTATTCCGAAGGGCGTAGCGCTCAGTTCACCGATGTGCTCATCGACGGGGCGGGAGCACTCTTAGGCATTCTGGCGGCACTGCTGCTTCTGCGGCTGACGCGGCGAAAAGAAAAGCCGTCGGCATAAATCCAGCGGGGGCCGGGGCCCGAAAAATCATGAGATTTTTCGG
>DVHZ01000183.1 GCA_018711685.1 Candidatus Excrementavichristensenella intestinipullorum
CGCCCCCCGGCCCCCCCCGGCCGTTTTCCCCGGCTCTTTTTGTAACCAGCGGGACGCATTTTCCGCCGTGCGCGGTACTTTTCGAGAGAAAAACGGGCCGCTTTCGGAAAATATTTTTAATGAATTTTACCGAAGCTGCATCAAGAGGCTGTGCATATTCGGACAAACCTTCTTCACAATCCCCGGGAAAACCCGGGTTTGGCCCGAAGAATATTTCTTTCTTATGACGCTCAAATGTTAAATATTTCAAAATTCTTTCTTTTTGACTTCAAATCGGCAGGAAACGTTGCAATCACGTCGTATATTATCTATAATATGGAAATGAGGAAGGTCACACTTGATATGTATAAAGTTGATCCAATCGACACGAGAAAATACAGCGCTCGAGGAAGCGGGCTGAAAGGATTGAAACGGATGGGCCGCAAATGGATGACCTGCATGGTGGGCCTGGTGCTGCTGCTGACGCTATGGACGCAAGCGGCCCTGGCGGCCACCGTGTGTCAACAGGGCGACACGGGAGAACAGGTGCGCGCCGTGCAGACCCGGCTGTACAGCCTGGGCTATCTGGAAAGCGCCCCCACGTCCCCTTACAAGTTCAATGCTTTGACGAAGACCGCTGTCAAAAAGTTCCAGTTGGCCAGTGGATTGACCCAATCGGGAACGGTAGATGAAAATACCTATCAGCTGCTCACCCTGTCCACGGCGGTGACTTACGACCAGTACCAGGACAGCATCCATGTGGTGGGCGGTTCGGGCGAGGAAGTCAAGACCACCGAGGCCCGGCTGAAAAAGCTGGGGTACTTTACCGGCACGGCGAACAACAACTACGACGCCGCTACCCAGGCGGCGGTGGCCTATTTCCAGCGGGCCCATTCCCTGCCGGAGACGGGGGAGGCGGATACCGCCACCCGTCAGCTGCTGTTCAGCGACCAGGCCATGACGGTGCAGGAATACAAGGCGTTGGTCAACCTCACCCAGTTAAAGAAGGGGGACAAGAACAGCCAGGTAGGCGTGGTACAGGGCCAGCTGGCCGCCATGGGCTATTACGAGGGTTCCATCAACAACAGTTACGACGCGGCCACGGTATCGGCCATGAAGCTGTTCCAGGAGGCCAACGGCATCAGCGCCAGCGGCGTGGCGGACGAAATTACCCGGTCCCTGCTCAACGCGGGCACGGGCAAGACCTATGACGAATACGTGGATGAGCTGTCCGTCATGGAGGTATCCAAGGGAGATACCGGGCTGAGCGTCACCTTGCTTCAGGAGCGGCTCACCGAGCTGGCTTATTATGACGGGACCATCAACGGCAAGTACAACGCCGAGGTGGTCACTTCTGTAAAGCGCTTTCAGATCGCCAACTCTGTGAACGCCAGCGGTGCCAAGTACGGCGTGGCCACCACCGCTACCCGCACGGCCATGAACAGCGCCAGCGCCATCAATCGCTACGACGCAGAGGGCCTGCTGCCCGGCGACCAGTCAGCCGACGTAAAGGACTTGACCAGCGCCCTACACCTGCTGGGCTATTTGAGCGGCACCACCAACAAGTACACCAGCGCGGTGACCGCGGCGGTAAAGATATTCCAAACCGCCAACGAGCTCACCGTGTCGGGAAACGCCACCCCGGAAACCCTCAAGCTGCTCTATAGCGGCGACGCCATCAGCTACGACGCATACAAGAACGGCTCGGGCAACGAGCGCATCGAAAAGGTGATCAACTGGGCCTATAAGCAGCTGGGCAAGCCCTACAAGTCCCCCTGCAGCACCCCCACCTCCTTCGATTGCTCCAACTTCACCAAGTTCTGCTTCAGCAAGGGCGCCAACATCTCTCTGCCCGGCGAGGTTGCCAGCCAGGGCAACACCTGTAAGAAGAAATATACCGTCATCACCGAAATGAACAACCTGAAGCGGGGCGATCTGCTCTTCTTCGACACCCAGGAGAACAAGCCCATCGGCCACGCGGCCATCTATCTGGGCAAGGTCAACGGCAGCCCCCGGTTCATCCACGCCTCCTCGGCGGCGGGGGAAGTGGTGGTTACCGTGTTCAAGGATTGGTACCAGCAGCGCTTCCTGTTCGGTGCGCGGCTCATCAAGTGATGGATGGAAGGGCGAACAACCTGACAAATGGTGCGGAGCCGCAGAACGGCTCCGCTTTTGCACACCCCGGGGAGCGGGTGGACGATTTGCGCCGGGGCGGGCTCAAGATTTTGCAGCGGCCGGACCGGTTCCGCTTCGGTACCGATTCGGTGCTGCTGGCCCATTTCGCCGCGCCTCGCAAAGGAGACAGGGTAGCCGATTTGGGCACGGGCAGCGGGGTGCTGTGCTTGCTGATGAGCGCCCGCCAGCCCCAGGCGGTTTTCGATGGCGTGGAGGTGCAGGCGGACATGGCGGACATGGCCCGGCGCAGCGTGGCCATGAACCATCTGGAGGCGCGCATCCGCATCCATCACATGGATATGCGCCGGGCCGCGGCGGAGCTGGGATATGGAGGATACACCCTGGTGGTGTGCAATCCCCCCTACAGCCAGCCGGGACGCGCCATCGCCAGCGCCCAGGCGGCGGTGAGCTTGGCCCGGCACCAGGGCGAGCTGGCCCTGGAGGAGATCGCCTTGAGCGGCGCCCAGCTGCTGAAGAACGGAGGGCGCATGGCCCTGGTGTATCCTGCGGCGGGGCTTTTGGACTTGATGTGGGCCCTGCGGGAGGCCCGGCTGGAACCCAAGCGGATACAGCTGGTCCAGGACAGGCCGGGAGCGCAGCCTAAATTGGCCCTTCTGGACGCGGTCAAGGGCGGCGGAAGCCAACTGCATTGGCTGCCCCCTCTGGTCCTGCGGGAGGCGGACGGCTCTTGGAGCGGCCAATGGCGGGAGATATACGGGGAAGAGGCGTAGCGCCTGGGACGGCGAGGCCCTGAAGCCCGCCGCGCCCCCAAAAAAGGAGCCCTTGAAGGGCTCTGCAGGGGGCGAAAGCGCCCAGGCAGGGTTTGCGCATTTTTTGCTGTTATTTTGCCCGGTTTGGTGGTATAATAAGCCAGATTACACAGACGAAGGGGGAAGCCTGGTGGCGATGGAAAAGAAGGCGGGCAATTTTATTGAGGAGTTTATCGAGGAAGATCTGGCCGCTGGCCGGTATGACCATGTAAAGACCCGGTTTCCGCCGGAGCCCAACGGCTTTTTGCACATCGGCCATGTGAAGGCGCTGTGCATCGATTTCGGCATCGCCCAGAAGTACGGCGGGTCCTGCAACCTGCGCTTTGACGACACCAATCCCACCAAGGAGGACACGGTGTTCGTGGAGGGCATCCAGAACGACATCCGGTGGCTGGGCTTTGCCTGGGACGAACTACACTTTGCCAGCGACTTTTTCGAGCGGCTGTACGATATCGCCTGCCAGCTCATCAAAAAGGGCGTGGCCTATGTGGACGACCAGACCCCGGAGCAGATGCGGGAGAACCGGGGCACCCTGACCAAGCCCGGGGTAAACAGCCCCTATCGTGACCGGACGGTGGAGGAAAACCTGGACCTGTTCAAGCGGATGCGGGACGGGGAGTTCCCCGACGGCAGCCGGGTGCTGCGGGCCAAAATCGATATGGCGTCTCCCAACGTGCTCATGCGGGACCCCACCCTGTACCGCATCCTGCGCCACCATCACCACAAGACCGGAGATCAGTGGTGCATCTACCCCATGTACGATTTCCAGCATCCCCTCCAGGACGCCATCGAAGGGGTGACCCACTCCCTGTGCTCCCTGGAATACGAGATACACCGCCCCCTGTACGATTGGATGGTGCGCCAGGCCGGGTTTGAGCATCCGCCCCGGCAGATCGAGTTCGCCCGGCTGAACCTTACCCGCACGGTGATGAGCAAGCGCTACCTGCGCCGCCTGGTGGAGGAGGGCTACGTCTCCGGCTGGGACGATCCCCGCATGCCCACCCTGGTGGCCATGCGCCGGCGGGGCTATACGCCCGAGGCCATTAAGGATTTCCTGGCCCGGGTAGGAGTGGCCAAGGCCGATTCCACCGTGGACGGGGCGCTGCTGGAGGCCTGCGTCCGGGACGATTTGGGCCAGCGCGCGCCCCGGGCCATGGCGGTGCTCCATCCCCTAAAGGTGGAACTGACCAACTGGCCCCAGGGGCAGGTGGAGGATTTGCCCATGGAAAACCATCCCGACAAGCCCGAATTGGGCCAGCGCACCGTACACATGACGGGGACCCTGTACATCGACCGGGAGGACTTTATGGAGGACCCGCCCAAGAAGTTCTTCCGCCTGGCCCCCGGTCGGGAAGTGCGGCTCAAGGGCGCGTACATCATCCGCTGCGACGAGGTGGTGAAGGACGAGGCGGGCCAGGTGGCGCTGCTCAAGTGCTCGGTGGACCTGACCAGCCGCTCCGGTCAGGAGGGCGCCAACCGCAAGGTGAAGGGCACGCTGCATTGGATCAGCGATATGGACGCCGTGCCCGCCCAGGTGCGGCTGTACGAGCCCATCCTGCGGGAAGAGGATGAGGAGGCGGTCCAGGCCGAGGCGGAGATCCAGGAGGACGACGAGTTCGCCCAGGAGCAGACGCCGGAAAAGGCCGACTTCATCCAGCGCCTCAACCCCAACAGCCTCACCGTGGTGGAGGGCGCTCTGGTGGAGCCGGTGATCGCCCAGTGCCAGGTGGGGGATACCTTCCAGTTCCTGCGCACCGGCTATTTCTGCAAGGACCCGGACTCCACCGCCCAGATGCCGGTGTTCAACCGGGTCGTGCCCCTCAAGGACAGCTGGGCCAAGGTCAATAAGTAACGCATAACTTCAAAGGGCGGACCGGCAGGGGCCGGCCCGCCCTTTGCGTGGGGGAAAAGGACGATGCGCACCTTTCGCTATACCGTGCCCCCGGAGGACGACGGGCGGCTGATCAAGCGGGTAATCCGGGGCAGGCTGGGGCTTTCCCACCGGCAGTTCGTGCTGCTGAAAGGAGAGGACGGCATGCTGCTGGACGGAACGCCGGTACACGCCAACCAGATCGTGCGGGCAGGCCAGGTGATCCAGGTGCGTCTGGCCGAAAAGGGCGGCGCTCCGGAAGCCCGGCCCGGCCCGGTGGATGTGGTCTATGAAGACCAGGATATTCTCATCATCAACAAGCAGGCCCCCCTGCCCTGCCAGGCGTCCAGCCGCCAACAGGGGGACGCCCTGGAGCACTACCTGGCCTACCGCTTCCGGGACCAGCCGTCCTTTACCTTTCGCCCGGTGAACCGGCTGGACAAGGGCACCAGCGGCTTGATGGCCGCCGCCATGAACGCCCACGCCCAGATGGTGCTGTCCCAGGCCCTCCACGGCCCCGGATTCCTGCGGGAATACCTGGCCCTGGTGGAGGGCGTCCCTCCGGAGCCCTGGGGCGTGGTAGACGCCCCCATCGGCAAGGCCCCGGGGGCTACCGTGCGCCGGGAAGTCCAACCCCAGGGAAAATCCGCCCGCACCCACTACCAGGTGCTGTCCACCGGACGAGGGGTTAGTTTGGTGCGCCTGCGCCTGGAGACCGGCCGCACCCACCAGATCCGGGTACACATGGCCTACCTGGGCTGCCCCGTGCTGGGGGATTTCCTCTACGGCCGGGAATGCCCCAGCCTCCCCGGCCGCTTCGCCCTGCACAGCGCCCGCATTGCCCTCACCCATCCCCAAACGGGCGCCCTGCTGGATTTTTCCGCACCCCTCCCCCCGCAGCTTCAGGCCCTCTGCCCCTGACACTGGCCTATCCCCGGTTCAAATAAACCCTTTCGCTGCTGACTTCTAGTATTGTAGTATGGCAGAATAAAACGGGACATAACGGCAAGCGGCTTTTGCCGTCCAGTCCGGATGGCCAGACTGCATCAACGATGACAGAGGACATGTTCTTCAAGGAGGGCGCGAGCTTGGATAAGCTGCTCTAAGGTAGCGTCAGGGGAATATTCCAGGATGAAATCACAATCTTGGCGAACCGTGCGCATTGCTTCAAACACTTGTGCCCATGGAATAGTTCCCTGGCCGATATGCAAGTGGGCATCTCTGTGCTGCGCATTGTCGTGAATATGCATGCCATACAACCTAGGCGCGACTTGGCGAATAAGTCCGGGGATATCCCAATGATTGATATGAGCGTGACCGGTATCAATGAGGTATCCGGCGATGGGATCTATGCCATCCAGCAGGCGGCAATATTCCTCTTGGGTATATAGGCTGGCATGACCAAATCCTACGTTTTCCACCAGCAGCCTTATCCCTAACGGTTTGGCAAGGGAAACAAATTTTTCCAGATAAATTCGGGCCTGAGTCTGGGCGCGTGTTTTATCAAAATGGGGGGAATAGGTAAACCCGGGATGGATTACGACGGAAAACGCACCGATCTTGGCGGCTAGGTGGATGGCGTCGGCATATAAATGGAATGAGGCCTCTCGCAGGGTTTCCATTTCAGCGGTCAAATTTGTGTCGCAGGATGGGGGGTGCAGGGTAAGAGACATGCCGGTGTCTATCAATTGGGGGGCCAGTGTTTCCCAATGCTCCCCATCATCCCAGCAGGTTCCGTCCATCAGCAATTCTACCCGATCGGCCCCTATTGCGCGGAGCCGTTGGATATTTTTTAACGCATGGTTTCCTTGAAGAATGTAGTCGGAATACGTAATTGTCATATTCTATCACCTTGCGTATCAGAAAATATAGACTTTGCTAGCATCGAGCTTGAGCCGTAGCGGGACACCGATGGGGGCTGCGGTAGCGCCGTCCACTTCCATTTGCATGATCTGACCGGCGGCTTCCACTAGCAATACCTGGGCTTTCCCTAAGTAAATACTCTGACAAACGCTGGCCTCAAAGGTGACGGGGTCATCCTCTTCTGCCAGATTGAGCGCCTCAGGACGCAGATAAGACTCTACAGGGCCGGCGGGATGCGCTGACGGATAATCCAGCTGGATAAAGCCCAAATCCAGATGGCCTTTTCCGTCCAGACGGCCTGGAACCCGATTAATCTTTCCGATAAATTGAGCCACAAAATCAGTAGCGGGGGCGGAATAAATTTGCTTTGGAGAGCCTACCTGTTCAATAATACCTTTATTGATGATGGCGATCCGATCTGCCATGAACATGGCTTCATCCTGATCGTGGGTGACGTAGATGGTGGTAATCCCCAGTCTTCGAAAGAGGCTGGAAAGCTCAATCTTTAAGTGTTCCTTCAGCTTGGCGTCCAAAGCGGTTAGCGGTTCGTCCATCAAAAGTACTTTGGGCTCAATAGCCAGCACTCGAGCAATGGCTACTCGTTGTTGTTCGCCGCCAGATAATTGAGCGGGTTTGCGGTCGGCCAAGGCCGTCAGATTTACCATTTGAAGTAGGGAATCTACCTTTTCCTGTATCTGGCGTTTGGGCATTTTGCGAATTTTTAGGCCAAAGGCTATATTTTCCCGTACCGTCATAGTTGGGAATAGGGCGTAGCTTTGAAACACGAAACCGCAACCTCTTTTTTCTGGGGGCAGATGAGAGATCTCTTGATCGTAAAAATGAATGGAACCGCTACTCTGGCTGTGTAGGCCGCCGATAATGCGCAATAATGTGCTTTTTCCACAACCAGATGGGCCTAGGAGCACGAGCACCTCTCCCTCCATTACATCCAAGTTGATGTTTTTCAAGGCGCAAGTCTTGTCCCCATAGGTTTTACTGATATCCCGCAGTCTCACATGCACTTTATCTTTCATAAGTACCCCCTCCTATACCTGTTGAGATTTGCCGAACTTGTTCATTAAGATCGTCAACGGAATGGCAAACAGCAGAAAGACTGCGGTAAAAGCGCTTCCGGCTTCAATGCGCAAGGAGGCATACGCTTCGTACATCCCCACGGGCAATGTCATGACAAAGGGGTTATATAGGAAAAAGGTGATGTTGAATTCCCCTAAAGATAGCATGAACACATTAATTGCGCCGGAGATTACCGGGACCCGGATGGCGGGAAAGATGACTTTAAAAAATCTGTAGAAGGGCCCTGCGCCAAGGCTAGCGGCGCATTCGTCAATGGCGGCATAGTTTTTGGTGCGCAGTGCGCCGGTAACGGTTCTGAGCATAATCGGAAAGGTATACAGCACATGGCCCACCAGGATCATCACGCCTATTTGCTTTAAGTGGGGATATGCCTGGGCTAGAGAAAGGCCGATAGCGATGCCGGGGATGGCCATCGGTAACGTATAAAGTTCTTCCGCCAGCTTAATCCAGGGAGAATTGCGGTTGGCTGTCATGGTCATTTTATAGGCAGCCATAGAACCCAATAAAACATTGATTAATACTGTGGCTGAGGTGATAGCAAAAGTGCGCAGAATGGTATGGCGGTAATACTGCCAAATATACTGATACCATTTTAAAGTTACACCCTTACTATACAGGGTCTTACTCCAGTATACGGAGAAGGAACCCAGTACCGTAAAGATCAGCGGTACTACGATAAACAGCAGCATCAGTATAATGAGAAAGATGGCGAACAAACGCAAAATGCGGTCAAATTGGCTTGTCTGCCGTATATCCACTACAAGTTCCTCCTTTCCATGATCCTGCGGTAAGCCAGACTTAACAAGAAACACATAAGGCCGATAACGATCGCCATAGCACTGGCTTTTCCGATGCGAAAGCTCATAGTATATTCGTTATACATGACGATGGGAATGATGTCGAATTGATTTGCCAGGGTAAAGGCAGTACCAAAGGCGCTGGTGGCTGTGGAGAAAGCGAGAATGCCTGCGGATACAAACGAAGGCATTAAGGTAGGAATGACAATTCGAAAAAGGGTCTGATGTTCAGTTGCTCCTATAGTGCGAGCCGCTTCTTCCAGTTTTGTGTCAAAGTCCACCAGCGCACCATATAGGGTAATGGCGGTGCGGGGACCAATAAAATAGATATAGGCTAAAAATACCCCTACTTTTGTGTATGCAATGGCCAACAGCTTTTCCCCCGTCAGGGCCTTCATCAGGTTGGGGATAATCCCCGTATTGCCAAATAGGATAATAATCATAAAGCCCACTACTACCCCGGGAAGAGAAACAGGAAAAGAAAGGATGGAGATGAGTAAAGGCTTTAGACGGAAATGGCTACGAGCCAGAAAAAAGGCCAGTACTCCGCCGATAAGCAGCGACGCCAAAGTGACCAATAGGGATAATACGATGCTATTGCTCAGCGCCCGAAAATAATACGGATTGGTGATAATTTCAGTATAATTTGAGAAGGTAAAGCCGCCTTCCTGGGCCTGAAAACTTTTTCCTCCCAACAAGACCAAGGGCAGAATGAAGAACACCGCAAAGAAGACGGCACTAGGAAATATAAACAGCGCGGATAACACCTTCTTCTTCACCGAATCCCCTCCTTCCAGAATGAGAGGGGACCGTCTCCGGATGGGCCTGGCGGCGCACTCTGGAGCCGATCCCCGTCCTGACCCGCAGCAGCGGGTTCCTTAGTTTTTGCAGGCTTAGCTGTCGTAATCCACAGAGCCGTCATAAATGCGGGTGACCCAAGCATCCATAAAATCATCCTGTACATTAGCCATAGCTTCGTAGTCTAAATCAATAACATTAGCATAAGCCTCATCTGGTAAGAATTTTTCTTTTAGGTCATCGGTAAGGGCATCTTCCTTCACTGGGCGAACAAAGCCCTCGGCAAACAAGCGCTGACCTTCGTCGGACATGCAATAATCGATAAGAGCTTTGCCGTTTTCTTCGTGGGGCGCATTCTTTACCAAGGACATGGTGTAGGGGATGCGGATGTATCCCTCCGCAGGCAGCACTACTTCCACAGGCGCCATTTCATTATATTTGCAAGTATAGCCAGTGAAGTCGGCACATACTAGGATGCCAATCTCCCCCTTCATCAATTTGGCAGTAGCATCTTGTTTTGGAAACATGGGGTCATTTTCCATTAGCTTGGTGAAGTAGTCGAAGCAGGGCTCCCAATTATCCAGGCTGCCGCCGTTGGCTAGATTAATATTGGTGCATACACTATAGCCCACGCCGGAAGACGGCGGATCGTAGAAAGCCACGATTCCCTTATACATGGGGTCAAGTAAATCTGCATAAGAAGTAGGCAGGGGAAGACCGTCCAGCACCTCGGTATTGCACAGGATAGCAGTGGCTCCGTAGTGTACCGTGAACCAACGACCATCAGGATCTTTCAGGGAATCGGGCAGTTCCTCGAAGCCGTCAGGTTTATAACAGGCCATAACATCTTCCGCATTGGATTTATAGGCATAGGAGATGGACAGATAGGCGGTATCCGCTACAGGGCTGTTTTTTTCCGCAATAAGTGCGGATAGGGTCTGGCCGGCGTTCTTGTTGTCATTAGGGGCTGTGATGCCGGTTGCTGCGCTAAAGCTAGCCAGCACATTGCCCCAATTGACCCACAACTGAGGCGAATTGTAGGAGATAACCACCTCGGCGGCTAAGGCGGGCACCCATGCGTTCAGGAGCATAAGCGCGGCAAGCACTGTGATGAGGGCTTTGCGTACATTCATTCCAGATTCCTCCTTGTTAATATTAGTAATTTTTTGCCCAAAATTCTCAATTTCCCCTTGCCTATCGACGGGAATTATGATATCATTTATTCGAGGATTAGTCAATTAATACGAGAACTATTTCTGTAGTATTGGAATAAATTCATCACTAGCCACGATGACAACGGATAAAATTAGCACTATATGACGGGAATAAAATTAATAATTAAAATCAAAATATTAATTATGTACGATGAACAAAGGATTGATAATATGAACAAAAAATGTGTAACCGCTACGGATGTGGCCCGCAGGGCAGGGGTGTCCCAATCTACAGTATCCATGATCCTAAACGGCAGGGGGGATGACTTTACATCCCAGACTGTAGAACGCGTGTTTCAAGCGGTAAAGGAATTGGGATACGAGCATCGCTCTAGAGGCGTCAGGTATAACGAAGAAGACTATGCCCATATCATTGCCATTTTTTCATCCTCTTTGCTGAATCCCTACTATCCGGAACTGATCTCTTCTATCGAGAGAGCGGCGGAACGACAGGGATTTTCCACGGCTATTTTCGATACCCGGAGACGGCCAGAGCTGGAAAAACGCTATTTAGCTGCGGCCAAGAGGCTAAATGTAGCAGGAATTATTTGTACCTACATGCCCATTGCTCTCGAGGATATGCAAAATCTCCAACCGGCTATCCCTTTAGTGGTAGTGGGTGATAAAGCCGATTCCGTAGCCCTAGACGCAGTGGAATTCAATAGCTTTTTAGCAGGGCGTATGCTGGCGGCTCATTTGGCTGAATTAGGGCATAAACGTATCGCTTTTATCTCGACTCCGCTGAACACTGGCAATACGGCCCGGGTGCGTCGTTTGGAGGGGATACGCCAGGATTTGAAGGAACGCGGCCTGGAAGAGGGGTTGATCTTGCGCCTGTATCCCCGGGAGGCAAATGATCCTAACGACTCCCGTAGCAGTGAGCGGCATATTGGCTATGATTTTGCCCAGGAAATTTTGCAGAGAGCGCCCGATGTGACGGCCTTTATCGGGGTCAACGACATGATCGCCTATGGTATACTGGATGCTATGCAAGCCGCTGGAAAACAGCTGCCCAAAGATGTATCTGTATGCGGTTTTGACAATATTTCCTTTTCCACTATGAGAGGGGTTTCTTTAACTACGGTGGATTACTTTTCCGGCGTCAAAGGGCAGGATGCTTTGGAGATTTTGCTGCGCAAGCGCAGTAAAACCGAACTAGGCGCCAAAGTGGTATTTAAAATGGAAGTAACGCCTCAAATCGTGATACGCTCTACCACGGGTCCTGCGCCGGTTAGGATATAGTTGTTGAGGCCGGGAATACCGGAACGGAGATGATGATAAGACATTCCTTACGCTAGGAGTATTTGGCGCCCTGGGGGCCGGTTCCCGGCCCCCAGGGCGCGTCCGGCATTTGGGGCTGGCCTGGAAAAAGCTGGAAGAAATGGACAAATTCCTGGGGAATGGTTATGAAAAATAGAGTTTACAGCGACTAACTGCATGATTTTTTTTCGGGAAATGTGCAAAAAATACCATGGTGCTGATGGCCACATTTATGCTACAATAGTAGTCGTGGATTTCGGCATACCATTTTTGGCCGTAGGTCTGACAAAAATTTAACCAACAGGAGGAGCTACTTATGTCTGTTCTTGAGAACAAGGACAAATTGCAGCGGCTGGACGAGGTCATTGCGGCCAACAAGGGCAGCCGGGGCGCCGTGATGCGTACCCTCCAGGCTGCGCAAGAGATCTTTGAGCACGTGCCCAAGGACGTGCAGATTCATATAGCCAAGGGGTTGGGGGTGACCCTGAGCGAGGTATACGGGGTAGCCACCTTTTACTCCCAGTTCTCCTTGGAGCCCCGGGGTCAGTTCGTCATCGGGGTATGCCTGGGCACGGCTTGCTACGTGAAGGGCTCCAAGAACGTGCTGGAGCGCATTGAGAGCGAGCTGGACGTGCAGCCCGGCCATACCACCAAGGACCAGCGCTTCACCCTGCGGGATACCCGCTGCCTGGGCGCCTGCGGTCTGGCGCCGGTCATGATGATCAACGACGACGTGTACGGGCGGCTGGTGCCCGATGACGTGCCCGGCATACTGGACAAGTATAGGGCGATGTAAGCCATGTTTGAGTTATCGCTGCACATTTTGGACCTGGTGCAAAACGCGGTGCGGGCCGGGGCCAGCCTGGTGATCATCCGCATCCTCTACGATACGCCCAAGGACCAGCTGACCATTGAGCTGGTGGACGACGGCTGCGGCATGGATGAGGCGCTGCTCAAGCGGGTTCTCAGCCCCTTCGCCACCACCCGCACCACCCGCAAGGTGGGTCTGGGCATTCCCATGTTCCAGCAGTTGGCCCAGCAGTGCGGGGGGGACCTGACCCTGGAATCCCAGGTGGGCGTGGGAACCACCCTCACCGCCCGCTTTCAGATGAGCAGCATCGACCTGCCCCCCTTGGGGGATCTGCCCGGCACCCTGCGCACGTTGATTCTGGGTTCGCCGGACAAGCCGGATTTCCTGTTGGAGTACAGCCGGGACGGGCGGGCGTTTTGCCTGGACACCCGGCAGGTGCGCGCCGCCCTGGATGGACTCAGCCTGGCGGAGCCGGATATTTTGGATTGGATCGCCGGGTACATAAGAGAGGGCATGAACGAAACCGACGGCAGGGGTTGACTGCCTCGCCGCTTTTGAAAGTTTTATCGGAGGTGCAAGCGTTATGAAGTCGTTCGCCGAATTGGAAGCCATCCGTCAGAAGACGCTAGATAAGGTCAACCTGCGCCGGGAACATGAAGGTACCCGCATCGTGGTGGGCATGGCCACCTGCGGCATTGCCGCAGGCGCCCGGCCCGTGATGCTGGCGTTCCTGGACGAGGTGAGCAAGCGGGGGCTGTTGGATGTGACCGTGGCCCAGACCGGGTGCATCGGCATGTGCCGCCTGGAGCCCATCGTGGAAATTACCGTGCCCGGCCAGGACAAGGTGACTTACGTGCGGGTGACCCCGGACATGGTGCCCCGCATCGTCACTGAGCACGTGGTCAACGGCAAGCCCGTAGACGAATATACCATCGGCGCCGCCGAATAAACGACGGGCGGCGCTCAGGCGCCGCTGTGATACGAGGAGGTAAACGGATATGGAGCTCTTTCGTTCCCATGTATTGATCTGCGGCGGCACCGGCTGTACGTCCTCGGGCTCGGCCCAGCTGCTCAAGCGGTTTGAGGAATTGGTGGAGCAAAACGGCCTGCAGAAGGAAGTCAAGCTGGTGCATACCGGCTGCTTCGGCCTGTGCGAAGCGGGCCCGGTGGTCATCGTGTACCCCGAGGGCGCTTTCTACAGCCGCATTACCGTGGCCGATGTGGACGAGATCGTCTCCGAGCACCTGATCAAGGGGCGTATTGTGCAGCGGCTGCTGCACAAGGACTCGGTGGAGACCACCGGCCAGGTACGCGCCCTGGATGATGTGGAATTTTACCACAAACAGAAGCGGGTAGCGCTGCGCAACTGCGGCGTCATCGACCCGGAGAATATCGACGAATACATCGCCTTTGACGGCTATAAGGCCCTGTGCAAGGTGCTCACCGAGATGCAGCCCCAGGAGGTCATCGACGTGATCAAGGCTTCTGGGCTGCGGGGCCGGGGCGGCGCTGGCTTCCCCACCGGCATGAAGTGGCAGTTCGCCCGCAATTCGGAAAACGACAAGAAATACGTGTGCTGCAACGCCGACGAGGGCGACCCCGGCGCCTTTATGGACCGCTCCGTGTTGGAGGGCGACCCCCACGCGGTGCTGGAGGCCATGGCCATCGCGGGCTACGCCATCGGCTCGGACCAGGGCTACATCTACGTGCGGGCCGAGTACCCCATTGCGGTGAAGCGCCTGGAGATCGCCATCAACCAGGCCCGGGAGTACGGGCTGCTGGGGGAGAACATTTTCGGCAGCGGCTTTAATTTCGACATCGACGTGCGCCTGGGCGCGGGCGCGTTCGTGTGCGGCGAGGAAACCGCCCTGATGAACTCCATCGAGGGCAAGCGGGGCGAGCCCCGGTGCCGCCCGCCCTTCCCGGCGGTAAAGGGTCTGTTCGACAAGCCCACCATCCTGAACAACGTGGAAACCTACGCCAACGTGTGCCAGATTATCCTGAACGGGGCGGACTGGTTCGCCTCCATGGGCACCGAGCGTTCCAAGGGAACCAAGGTATTCGCCCTGGGCGGCAAGATCAACAATACCGGCCTGGTGGAGGTGCCCATGGGCACCACCCTGCGGGAGATCATCTACGAGATCGGCGGCGGCATTCCCAACGGCAAGAAGTTCAAGGCGGTGCAGACCGGCGGCCCCTCTGGCGGCTGCCTGCCCGCCAGCCTGCTGGACACCCCCATCGACTATGACAACCTGATTGCGGCGGGTTCCATGATGGGTTCCGGCGGCATGATCGTCATGGACGAGGACAACTGCATGGTGGACATCGCCCGCTTCTTCCTGGACTTCACCGTGGACGAGAGCTGCGGCAAGTGTACCCCCTGCCGCATCGGCACCCGCCGGATGCTGGAGATCCTCAACCGCATCTGTGAGGGCAAGGGCGAGGACGGCGACATCGAGAAGCTGGAGCACCTGGCCGCCAACATCAAGGCTACCGCCCTGTGCGGCTTGGGCCAGACCGCGCCCAACCCGGTGCTGTCCACCATCCGCCAGTTCCGCTCCGAGTACGAGGCCCACATCTACGACAAGCACTGTCCCGCCGGCGTGTGCCACAAGCTGCTCCGGTACGAGATCGATACCGCCAAGTGCAAGGGCTGCACCCTGTGCGCCCGCGTCTGTCCCGCAGGCGCCATCATGGGCAGCGTGAAAGAGCCCCACGTCATTGATCCCACCAAGTGCATCAAGTGCGGCGCTTGCATGGAGAAGTGTAAGTTCGGCGCGATCTCGAAGAAGTAAGGAGGATACCAAGCCATGAATATGATTAACCTGACCATCGACGGCATCCCGGTATCCGTCCCGGCCGGAACCACGGTGCTGGAGGCCGCCAAGGCCGCGGGCATCCGCATCCCCACCCTGTGCTACCTGAGCGGCATCAACGAGATCGGCGCTTGCCGCATGTGCGTGGTGGATACCGGAGCCCGGGCGTTGTCCGCCGCCTGCGTCATGCCGGTCAGCGAGGGCATGAAGGTAAAGACCAATACCCCCGCCATTCGGGAAGCCCGGCGCATCAACCTGGAGCTCATGCTGTCCAACCACGACAAAAAGTGCCTGAGCTGCGTGCGCAGCACCAACTGCGAATTGCAGGCCCTGTGTCACGAGTACGGCGTGGGCGACGAGAACCGCTACGAGGGCGCGGTGACGCCTCACGACATCGACGAGGTATCCCCCTCCATCGTGCGCAACAACCTGAAGTGCGTGCTGTGCCGCCGCTGCGTGGCCGTGTGCAACAACATCCAGAACGTGGGCGTCATTGGCCCGGTGAAGCGGGGCTTTAACACCTCCATCGAGTGCGCCTGGGGCGAGTCCCTGGCGGAAGCGCCCTGCATCAACTGCGGCCAGTGCATCGCCGTGTGCCCCACCGGCGCGCTCACCGAGAAGGACGACACCGCCCGGGTGTTCGAGGCCCTCAGCGCACCGGACAAGTACGTGGTGGTGCAGCCCGCTCCCGCGGTGCGCGCCGCCTTGGGCGAGGAGTTCGGCCTGCCCATGGGCACCTCGGTCACCGGCAAGATGGCCTGCGCCCTGCGCCGCATGGGCTTTGACAAGGTGTTCGATACCGACTTTGCCGCCGACCTGACCATCATGGAAGAGGCCAACGAGCTGGTGGACCGGGTGACCAACGGAGGCGTGCTGCCCATGATCACCTCCTGTTCTCCCGGCTGGATCAAGTACTGCGAGACCTATTACCCCGACTTTATTCCCAACCTGTCCACCTGCAAGTCCCCCCACGAGATGGAGGGCGCCATGATCAAGACCTACTTCGCCGAGAAGGAGGGCATTGATCCCCAGAACATCGTGGTGGTATCCGTCATGCCCTGCACCGCCAAGAAGTTCGAGTGCCAGCGGCCCGAGCTGGGTCACGAGGGGCTCAGGGATGTGGACATCGTCATCACCACCCGGGAGCTGGCCCGCATGATCAAGCAGTGCGGCATCGATTTCGCCAACCTGCCCGACGAGGATTTCGACAAGCTGCTGGGCGAGTCCACCGGCGCGGGCGTCATTTTCGGCGCCACCGGCGGCGTGATGGAGGCCGCTCTGCGCACCGCCTACGAAGTGGTTACCGGCGAGACCCTGGAGGACGTGAACTTCCAGCAGGTGCGCGGTCTGGTAGGGGTGAAGGAAGCCACCCTCAACCTGAAGGGGCTGGAGGTCAACGTGGCTGTGGCCCATTCTACGGGCATTGCCAGCTACTTGCTGGATCAGGTTCGGGAGGGCAAGAAGAATTACACCTTCATCGAGGTCATGGGGTGCCCCGGCGGCTGCGTCAACGGCGGCGGCCAGCCCATCGTCTCTCCCGAGCAGCGGGAAAAGACCGATCCCAGGGTGCTGCGGGCCAAGGCATTGTACGATGAGGATGCGGGCAAGGCCATTCGCAAGTCCCATGAGAACCCGGAGATCAAGCGGATTTATGCCGAGTTCTTGGGCAAGCCCAATTCTCACAAGGCCCATGAGCTGCTGCACACCAGCTATACCCAGAGGGAGCAGTACAAGTAACGGGAACCGGATAAAAGCGAACGTATTTGCCCATAGGATTGGGAAGGGAGCGGGCCTGAGGCTCGCTCCCTTTGTATTGGGCGGGGAATCGTCTTGCGCAGGCGGAGTTGGATGTGCGGGATTTGGGGGA